>NZ_SRHV01000005.1:600000-799750 GCF_004698125.1 Halosimplex halophilum | reverse complement strand
GGGGCGTCGGGCGGCGCGACCGGGTCGGGCGGCGTCCTCGCGGCGGTCGCGGGCACGCTCGCCGCGCTCGCGGGGACGGTCGTCGCCGGGGTCGAGGCCGTCCGGCCGCTGGCCCGGCGGGCGCTGGACATGTACGTCGGCGGGGTCGTCACGCTGGTCACCGAACCCGGACGGGTCTTCCGGACGTTCGTCCGCTGGGGCGAGGCCGACAAGTCCGTCGGGAACCTCTTTTTCGACGGACGGACGAACCTCTCGGTGCTCGAATCGGCGCCGGTCCTCGCGGCCCTGATCGTGCTCCCGCCGGCGCTCGGCCGACGGGGCCGACAGATCCGCGACGAGGGCCGTCGCCTCCGAGAGGCCGTCGACGCCGTGGACCTGCTCGTCGTCGTGTTCGCGGCGCTGTTCCTCTCGCTGTACATGGGCAACCTCCCGGTGCACGTCCAGGCGACCGTCCGCTACCTCCACCCCCTCTACCCGCTGGCGGTCTACGGCTGCGTCCGGATCCCGCAGGTCCGGTCGCTGTTCGCCGACCGCACCCGGGCCGTCGCCCTCGGTTACGAGGCGGGACTGGTGATCGGGACGCCCGCGGCGTTCGGCGCGCTCCTGTTCGTCGACGCCTCGAAGGGCGGGGTCGTCCAGCCGTTCGGGCTGGCGTCGCTTGCCGCCGCCGCGGTCCTGGCGGCGGCGCTGGTGGCCGCCCGCCGCGACGACCGGTTCCAGGGGGTCGCCGCGGGCGCGTTCGGCGTCGCGACCGCGATGGCGACCGTCTACCTCCTGCTCACGTCGTTCGTCCTCTTCCACTACGGCCCCTCTGCGCTACCGGCGGTCGACGCCCTCAGCGGCGAGTTCCGCTGGCTCGCGCTGACGAACGGCTGACCGCCGCGGGCGCGGGCGGTCAGCGCCGCCCGGACCGCGGAGGTTTTACCGCCTGCCCGGATAGACGCCCCCAATGAGCCAGCCGAGCCCCGAGGTCTACGAGCAGGGCAAGGGGATGGACGCCCACAACAAGGTGATGCGCGAGGTGCGCTCGCGCAACGACGCCAGCTACGACCCGCGCGAGCCCACGCGGGTCTGGCTCGACGAGGACAACACCCCCGACGGCTTCGTCGACTCCCTCACGATCATCCTCAACACCGGCGGCTGCCGGTGGGCCCGCGCCGGCGGCTGCACCATGTGCGGCTACGTCGCGGAATCGGTCGACGGCGGAAGCGTCGCCCACGAGGACCTCATGGCCCAGATCGACGCCTGTCTGGACCACGAGGCGGAACACGCCGAGGACCTGCGCGGCGACCGCGCCGACCTGATCAAGATCTACACCTCCGGCTCCTTCCTCGACGAGCGCGAGGTGTCCGCCGAGACCCGCCGGGCCATCGCCGCCGAGTTCGGCGACCGCGACCGCATCGTCGTCGAGTCGCTGCCCGACTTCGTCGACCGCGAGAAGGTCCGCGAGTTCACCGACGAGGGGCTGGAGTGTGACGTGGCTATCGGCCTGGAGACCGCCACGGACCGGGTCCGCCGCGACTGCGTCAACAAGTACTTCGACTTCTCCGACTTCGAGGCCGCCTGCGCCGAGGCGAGCGCCGTCGACGGCGGCGGCGTCAAGGCGTACCTCCTGATGAAACCGCCCTTCCTCTCGGAGGGCGAGGCCGTCGAAGACATGAAACGGTCCGTCCGGCGCTGTCTCGACGTCGAGGGGTGTCACACCGTCTCGATGAACCCCTGTAACGTCCAGAACTACACGATGGTCGAGGATCTGTACCACGAGGGCGGCTACCGCCCGCCGTGGCTCTGGTCGGTCGCCGAGGTGCTCGAATCGACCGCCGACGTGAATGGGATCGTCGTCTCGGACCCGGTCGGCCACGGCTCCGAGCGGGGCCCGCACAACTGCGGCGACTGCGACGACCGCGTCCAGCGCGCGATCAAGGACTTCGACCAGCGCCAGGACCCCGCCGTCTTCGACCAGGTGTCCTGTGAGTGTGAGCACACCTGGGAGGCGGTCGTGGAACGCGAACGCAGCTACTCCCTCCCGCTCGCCCGGTAGCCGGAACCGCCCGACCGCTTCCGGGCCGCCGCCGGCGGCTGCTCGACCCGAAACGCTCCCCTCCGATCGCCGCCGTGAGTCAGTCGTTGACACGGTTCGTGGCGATGCAGTCCGGCGGTTCCACTTTCACTCCGGTTGCCGTGGGTTTTTATGCATCTACGATCAATGGCATCGTAGGGGCCCTGGAGACCCCGACTGTCACACGCTCCAGCCCCTACGTTCCCCCATCCTATCCCCTGCACTCCCCCGTAGTCGCGATGCCGCGTCGGAGCCGTGGCTCCGACGACGGAGGGTCCGGGGATCCACGTCTCGTCTTGAATCTGGTCTGTCGCACTCGACAGCGAGCGGTGAAGATCTTCGGCGCGCTCGCTAGCTGGAGTTTCTACCGCACTCAACAGCAAGCGCTGAACGCCCTCGGCGCGCTCGCGGTCGCTGTCGCCGGAAATCGGAGATTTCCGAGATGACGAGAGCGCTTCGCTCTCTCGAACCAAGCGACATACCCCCGCGGTCGTGCGGCCGCGAGGGTAGGGGTCGCTCAGGCGACTGGCGGCGCGAGCGCGCCTCGCCCGTTCAGTCCGCCGGGAGAGCAAGCTCTCCCGAGCCCGCGCTCACACGTTCGCGCGGACGCCAGGGACCGCACGGCGACACAACCGCCCCGCACAGCAACGCAGACGGCCACGAACCTCCCCAGCCGATTCGCTTCGTCACTCCGTTCCTCCGCTCATCCCTCGCGCGGCTACGGTCGCGCGCACGAGAGCGCGCTCCAGCGCGCGCCGGGGCGGCCGTTCAGTTCAGTCTCAGTCGCCCGCCTCGGCGGCGACGCCGAGTTCGTCGAGCAGAGTGCGCGCGGCGGCGGCCGACGACTCGGGGCCGCGGGCGGTCACGAGGTCGCCGTCGACGGTGACGGACGCGTCGGCGTCGAGTTCGGCGTCCCAGTTCCCGCCGGCCGTTTTCACCTCGTCCTCGACCCAGTAGGGGAGCTTCCGGCCGTCGGGCATCCGGTCGGCGTCGTCGACGATGCCCTCCTCCCACTCGTTGGGGAAGCCGGTCACGTCGCGGCCGTCGACGAGGAACTCCCCGCCGTCGGTACGGGTAAAGGCGAGGATGCCGACGGCGTGACAGACCACGAGCGCCGTGCCGTCGTCGCCGGCGACGGCGTCGCGGAGCAGCCGCCGGGCGTCGCTGTCCTGGTTCACGTCCCACTCGGTGCCGTGGCCGCCCGGGAAGGCGACGGCGTCGTAGCCGTCGGCGTCGGCGCGGGCGAGCGGCTCGGGGTCGTTCAGTTCGGGGTGGTTCTCGTGGACCTCGCGGACGCGCTCGGCGGTCTCCTCGCCGACCTCGTCGGGGTCGACCGAGCGCTCGTCGACGACGGGCGGGTCGCCCGACGGCGTCGCGACCGTCACGTCGACGCCCGCGGATTCGAGCGTCGTGAGCGGCTCGATACACTCCTCTCCCCAGTAGCCCTCCTCGCTGACGACGAACAGTGCTGATGTCATGGCACGCGCGCTAGGGGCGCGAGACGCCTAAAGGATCCCCCGGCCGAACGGCTTGCCGGCTCCGCGGTGTGCCGGAGGGGTCGGCCGTGGCTGTCCCGCCTGTCGGCCCCGTCAGCGCTCACTCCCGGAGGACCGCGAAGTACGTCGCGACCGCGAGAAACAGCGTCGCGAGGGCGACGTTCCGCCAGGTGTACTCGCCGATCCCGACCAGATCCAGCGCGTAGACGACGCCGACGCTGAACAGCAGCGAGAGGAGGAGATCGAGGACGAGCAACACGCGGATGTCGCCCGAGGGCGCCTCGTCCGTCGCCATGTCCACGTGCGCGGCCGCCGAACCCTTAGCTGTGGGGGTGAGGGTGAGCGAACCGCGGAGGGGGAGCGGGCGGCCGAGCGCAACCGGGCGGAGGCGGCCCGCCGTCGACCCGCCCGCGGCCCGTAACAGTGAAACGACCCGGCGACGACTACCGGGCCATGGACGAACCCCACTCGCGGCGGGCGTTTCTGGGGGCGGCCGGCGCGGCCGCCGGCAGCGCCGCGGCCGGTCTCGCGGGCTGCGTGGCGGCGCCCGGGGGGACGGAGGTCGTCAGCCGGATCGAGACCGACGGCGAACCGCTCAGCGAGGCCGCCGAGGCGCAGTTCCGCGGCGGCCTCCGGCGCCGCGGCGTCTACCCCGACGCGACGGTCCCCACGGATCCCGAAGTCGACTGGACGATCCGGGGGATCAACACGGGCGACCACACCGCGGCGAAGGCCAGCCCCGTCGAAGTCCCCGGCGGCGACATCGTCGTCCCGGGCGACAACGGCGAGATCCGACGGGTGACGCCCGACGGCGAGGAGGTCTGGCGGTCGTCGGTCGAACCGACCTCGCGGGGCATCCACGGGACGCCCGCAGTCGCCAACGGGGCCGTCTACATCGGCGCCTACGACGGCGCGCTGTACGCGTTCGACCTCGAATCGGGCGAGCGCTACTGGCGGGCGAAACTCGGCGACGCCATCGGGTCCAGCCCCGGGTACCACGACGGCACCGTCTACATCGCCGTCGAGTACCACGATCCCAGCGGCGCGATGTTCGCCGTCGACGCCGTCACCGGCGACGTTGTCTGGGAGGACCAGCGGGTCACCGACCATCCCCACTCGACGGCCGCGATCGACCGCCGGGCCGGCCGCCTCGTCGTCGGGTCGAATGACGGCTACCTCTACGCCTGGAGCTACCCCGACCTGGAGTACCTGTGGAAGTTCCCGACCGGTCGGGCGATCAAGGGACCGATCGCCACCGCCGGCGGGAGCGCCGTCTTCGGGTCGTGGGACGGCTCGGTCTACCGGGTGACGCTGGACGACGGGACCGAGGAGTGGTCGTTCGACACCGACGGGCTGGTGATGTCCGGCCCCGCCATCGAGGCCGAGACGGGCACCGTCTACGTCGGCAGCCACGACTCGCACCTCTACGCGCTGCAGTTCGACGACGGGAGCCAGCGGTGGTCGTTCGACACCGGCGGCCGGATAACCGGCTGTCCGACGGTCACGGGCGAGCACGTCCTCGTCGGCTCCTACGACGACTACTGCTACGCGGTCGAGAAGGACTCCGGCGACGAGGTCTGGGCCGTCGAGGGGGTCGGCAACGTCACGTGCGCGCCGCTGGTCACCGACGACGCCGTCTACTTCACCGAGCGCGCATCCCCGGCGTACCTCGACGCGAAAGAGGCCGACGACCGGGAGCCCGACCCCGGGGAGTCGGGCGGGCTCTACCGCGTGGTCGACGCCGACGAGTGACGCCCCGGGGCGACCGGCGAGAGCGGTCGTGACCGGCGGTCAGGGCCGCGGACGGAACAGCGCGAGGTGACGGAGTATCGTCCGGTCCTCGAGCCCGCCGGCGAGCGCGCCCGTGAGGACGCCGATGGTGGCGATGAACCCGGCGATGCGGACGATGTCGACGGTCGTCACCGTCGGGTCCTCCAGGCTCGGCCAGTTGGTCATCAGGTTCGGCGGGAAGACGAATGTCTCGACGACGAGCATGATACCGCCGACGAGCGCGAACAGCCCGGCCATGCCGGCCAGGAGGATCCCCAGGATGGCGACGTTCAGCAGGGCGACGTGCTCGGTGACGACCGCCCGCCGCTCGCGCGGGACGTTGAGGTTCAGCGAGAAGACGAGGTAGACCGCCGCCGCGAGGACGCTCGCGACCGCGAACAGCGCCGCCGTCGCGTTGTCGAGGTTCAGGCCCACGTCCCACGTCTCGGCGCTGAACACGAGGATGAGCGTCGGGGCCACCGCCGCCGTCGACAGTTTCGGGAGGAAGAGCGGTAGCAGCGGCGCCCGGCTCGTCGCCAGCGCACGCGCCAGCTTCCGCGGGTTCCGCGCCGCGCTCGTCAGGTGAAAGCCGACGAGCTCGGCGACGCTCCGGGACTCGACCGACTCCTCGGGGACCCGCGACGCGGTCCGCTCCAGGTGGCGCCGCACGTCCGCGTCGAACGACGGGACCGAGCGCCGCCCGGGGTCAAACTCCCAGGGCGCCATCGCGCCGCCCGCGGGGTCGTGGCCGGCCCCCAGCAGGTGGCCGACCTGGTGGAGCAGGACCGCCGCGCCGTTGTACCGGACGGCGGGCGCGTCGAGCGGCCGCCGCGCCCGGCCGCGCGCCGACACGCGGAGGCGGTGGGTCGAGACGACGGCGACGCGCCCGAGCGGCGAGGCCAGCCCGGCGACCCGCCGCCGGCTCCGCGCCAGCAGCGGCGCGTCCGTGACGACCACGACCAGGTCGTAGGGCCCCTCGACCATCCGCAGCGCCGCCTCGTCGAGGAACTCCGAGGGCCGGCGCGGGTCGCCGTCCGAGAGCGGTTCGGGCTCCTCGGCGAAGAAGCGCCAGGTCGCGCCGGTCGACGCCGCGAGTTCGTCGGCCGCGTCGGCGGCCAGCCGCTCGGCGAACGCGACCAGCCGGTCGGGCTCGGTCCGCCCGGCGGTCGCGGGGAGCACCCCCACGTCGACGCCCACGTCGGTCCCCCCGGCGGCCTCCGCGACCGCCGTCCGCCGTTCCGACTCGGGCGCGGTCGTCTGTCCCGCCTTCGGCGAGCGGTCCTCCATGCCCGCCGTTGGGCCGCCGCCCGGAAAAGCTCGGGCTCGGCCACTGCGGCCGTCCGCCGCGGCCGCGGGAGCGCTCCGGTCAGTCGTCTCCGCTCCCCCGCAGCCCCATGTCGACCAGGTACTCGCGGACGTACTCGTGGAGCCCGTCCTCGTCGCCGGTCACGAACCGGTAGTCGTCGTGCTGGTCGTCGAGTTCGATCGCGGCGTCGGGGTCGACCCGCGAGACGCGGAAGACGACGTTGACGGTGTGGCGCGAGTCGACGCCGTCGACCCGCGAGGCGTCCCAGAAGTGACCGTAGACGCCCACTCGCCCCTCGACGGTCACCTCGACGCCGAGTTCCTCGCGGGCGATCCGGCGGGCCGCGTCTTCGAGCTCCTCGCCCTTGTAGAGGCGCCCGCCCGGCCAGAACCACTCGCCTCTCGCCGGTTCGTTCGTCCGGTGGGCGAGCAGGACGCGGTCCGAGTCCTCGCCTTCGCCTTCGAGGACGACCTCGACGCAGACCTGCGGCACGCGGTTCAGCACGGTTGCGAACTCCTCGGCGGGGATGAACTCGTCGCGTACGTCCATGGGTCCACGTCGACCCACCCGGCCTTCGGCGTTTCGAGGCGCGGGCGTCGGAACCGGTCGCCCGTCCGCCGTCCGCGCTCCGCCGGCGCCCACACGCCGCGGCCAGCCGACACCGCTAACTCGGTGGCGCCGTCCCCTCCACCATGACCGACGAACTCGCCTGGGAGACGCTGGACAGCCGCACCTCCTACACCTGCGAGGGGTTCGACGTCGTCACCGATACCGTCCGGTTCCCGAACGGTGAACGGGCCGAGTTCGACTACCTCGCGGAGGGCGAGAGCGTCGTCGTCCTCCCCTTCACGACCGAGGGCGAGGTGGTCGTCATCGAGGAGTGGCGCCAGGCGGTCGGCCGCGTGAACCGCGCGCTCCCCGCCGGCAGCGTCGAGGACGACGACGCCGACCCCGAATCCTGTGTCGCCCGCGAACTCGAAGAGGAGACGGGCTACTTGCCGGGCGGGGTCGAGCATCTCACAACCGTCGAACCCGCCAACGGCTTCGCCGACGCCGTCTTCCACTACTTCGTCGCCCGCGACTGCGAGCCGACCGGCGAGCGGGACCTGGACTACAATGAGGACATCCGCGTCGAGACGACGACCTTCGACGCGCTCGTGGCGGCCGCCCGCGAGGACGACCTGCGCGACGGCCGGTCGATGCTCGGGGTGCTGCACTTCGCGCTGTTCGGGGACGACGAACCCGACGGCGGGTGAGCGCCGAACACAACCCTTAGGCCCGCCGGCCGGATATCGCGGGCAATGACCGACGTCTTCGAGGTCGACCGCTACGACGCCGCCGGGCGGCTGGGCGAACTGGAGGTGCCCCGCGCCGGCGTCACGGTCGAGACGCCCGCGCTCCTGCCGGTGATCAACCCCCACCTCCAGACGGTCACGCCCGCCCAGCTCGAATCGGAGTTCGGCGCGGAGATCCTCATCACCAACTCCTACGTCCTCTACGGCAGCGAGGACCTCCGCGAGCCCGTCGAACAGCAGGGCCTCCACGAGTTGCTCGACTTCTCCGGCGCGATCGTGACGGATTCGGGCTCGTTCCAGCTCGCCGAGTACGGCGACATCGACGTGACCACCGAGGAGATCCTCGACTTCCAGCGGCGGATCGGCTCGGACATCGGCACGCCGGTCGACATCCCGACGCCGCCGGACGCCTCGCGCGAGCAAGCGGAAGACGAACTCGCGACCACCGAAGAGCGACTGGCGACCGCCGCCGAAGTCGAGACGGGCGAGATGCTCGTCAACGCGCCGGTCCAGGGGTCGACCTACACCGACCTGCGCGAGGCGGCGGGCGCCCACGCCGCCGAGTCGGGGCTGGACGTGTTCCCGATCGGGGCGGTCGTGCCCATGATGAACGAGTACCGCTACGCCGACCTGGCGGACGTGGTCGCCGCCGCGAAACGGGGCCTCCCCGAGAGCGCGCCCGTCCACCTGTTCGGCGCCGGCCACCCCATGATGTTCGCGCTCGCGGTCGCGCTGGGCTGCGATCTGTTCGACTCGGCGGCCTACGCCATCTACGCTCGCGACGACCGCTACATGACCGTCCGCACCACCGAACACCTCGAAGACCTCGAATACTTCCCCTGTTCCTGCCCGGTCTGTACCAGTCACACACCGGCGGAACTCCGAAGCATGGACGATGACCAGCGCGAGCGGCTGCTCGCCGAGCACAACCTCCACGTCTCCTACGGCGAGCTCCGGACGATCAAGCAGGCCATCCGCCGGGGCGACCTGCTGGAGCTCGTCGAGGCCCGCGCCCGCAGCCACCCGGCGATGCTCGACGGCTACCGCGCCCTGCTGGACCACGCCGGCCAGCTCGAACGCACCGACCCCGTCTCGAAGGACACCTTCTTCCACCTCTCCGGCGAGAGCGCCCGCCGACCCGAGGTCGTCCGTCACCACCGGCGGCTCGACCGGCTCGACCCCCGCGGCGACTCCGTCCTGCTCACCGAGGGCAACGACGCCGACGGCTTCGACGAGTGCTGGAACGTGCTCGCCCCCTTCGGCCCGTTCCCGCGGGAACTCGTCGACGGCTACCCCCTGACCGCCGAGACGCCCGAACGCCTCGAAGCGCCCGCCTACGAGGCCGCCGCCGCCGGCGTCGCCCGCCTCGTCGACGCCCACCCCGACACCGCGTTCACGCTCGGCCACGACGGCTGGCCCGCGAGCGCGCTCGCGGACGTTCCCGACCGCGTCGAACTGTGGAACCTGGAGAGCGACGAGTAGAGACCCGACCCTCCGCCGTGGCGCGCGCTGGAGCGCGCTCTCGTGCGCGCGACCGTATGCCGCGCGAGGTCTTCGTGAACTGTGTGAACGAAGGCTCGTCGGAGCTTGCTCCGACGGTGGATTCGCGACTCGCGGGTCGCGAATCGGCTGGGGAGGTTCGTGGCCGTCTGCGGTGCTGTGCGGGGCAGTTGTGGCGCCGTGCGGTCCCTGGCGTCCGCGCGAACGTGTGAGCGCGGGCTCGGGAGAGCTTGCTCTCCCGGCGGACTGAACAGGCGAGGCGCGCTCGCGCGCAGTTCAGTCGCCTGAGCGGGCACTATCCGCGCGGTGCGAGGCGCACAGCGCCTCGAAGCGAACGGCTGTGCCGTGAGCGGGCGGTGCCGAGAGCGCGGATATCCCGCTCAGCGACCGCGAGCACGCCGAGGGCTTTCAGCGCTCCCCGTCGAGTGCGGTCGATCCCGCTCCGAGCGAGTGCGGCGAGGGCTTTCAACGCCTGCTGTCGACTGCGATGCTGACTCCAGCGAGCGAGCGCGCCTCGCCCTTTCAGCGCCTGCCGCCCCCTGCGGCCACCGATACTGCTGGCGAGCCTGTCGAAGGAGTCCGCCCACGTCCGAGGGACAACCGACACCTGGTAGCCGTGGATATTTGGTGTGGCCGGACACACTCGCGGGTATGGCGATCGAAGACCGCGGCGACGCGAAACTCATCGACCACGCGCTCGCTACGGACGTGCTGACGCGGCTGCGCGACGTGGAGACCGAACAGGTGGCGTTCCGGAAGGGGCTGGTCAAGCTCGGCCGGGTCTGCGGCTACGAGATCATCGACGGGGCGATGGAGACCGAGTACGTCCCGGTCGAGACCCCCCTCACGGAGACGATGGGCCAGCGCGTCAAGGGGCTGGACGACGTGGTCATCGTCAACGTCCTCCGCGCGGCGACGCCGTTCGTCGAGGGACTGCTGAAGGCGTTCCCCCGCGCCCGCCAGGGCGTCATCTCCGCCAGCCGCGACGAGGCGGCGGGCATGGACGAGGAGGGGCAGTTCCCCATCTCCGTCGACTACGTCAAACTGCCGGACATCGAGCCGGAGGACACCGTCATCGTCGCCGACCCGATGCTGGCGACCGGGTCGACGATGTGTGCGGTCCTCGACCGCGTGCTGGAGGGCCAGCCCGAGCCCGAGAACCTGTTCGTCCTCTCGGCGGTGAGCGCGCCCGAGGGGCTGGTGCAGGTGAGCGACGCCGTCCCGGAGGCCGACCTGCTCACCGTGGCGATCGACGACGAACTCGACGAGGACGGCTACATCGTGCCCGGGCTGGGCGACGCGGGCGACCGGGCGTTTCGGACGACGGAGTGACCGGCGAGTGCCCGTTCGCGTCGGGCCCGGCGCCGGGCGGACAGGCAGACACCGTTCCCCGACGGCGTCAGGGACAAGGCCGGGACTGACGGGCCCTCGGCCACAACGGGGAGACGGATGGTGTCGGAGTTCGTCGTCGGCGTCGGGTTCGCGTTGCTCTCCGCGCTCGCGTTCGCGGCCCAGGGTATCGCCGTCCGCCTCGGGACGAAGACGCGCTCGATCGCGGCGGTCGTGGGGGCCGTGTTCGCCGTCAACCTGCTCGTGGTGGTCCCCGCGGCCGCCCTCGCCGCCTCTCCCGACTTCGGCCTGACGGCGCGGGCGGTCGCGGCCTTCGCCGTCGCCGGCCTCCTCGGCTCGCTGCTCGCCCGCGTCTGTTACTACGTCGGGATCGAGCGACTGGGCGCGAGTCGGGCCGAGCCGCTCCGGGCGCTGGCCCCGCTTTTCGCGCTCGGCGCGGCCGTCGCCTTCCTCGGGGAGTTCGTCACGGCAGCGCGACTCGGCGGCGTGGCGCTGCTGGTCGGCGCCGGCGCGCTCGTCGGCCTCGACAGCCGGGCCGCGCCCGGGACGGCCACGGGACGAGCGCTCTGGATCGGCGTCGCCTTTCCGGTCGCCGCGGCGCTGTTCCTCGGTATCGACCCGGTGTTCACCAAACTGGGGTTGGCCGACGGGACGACGCCGCTGGTCGGCGTCGCGGTCCGTATCGTCGCCGCGGCGACGGCCTTCGGCCTCTATCTCCTCTGGCGGGCACTCCGGGGCGGACGCGTCCCCGCTCTCGGGGCGCTCCGGGCGGGTCGGCGGCCCTCCCTCGGTGCGGAGCGCTGGCTGCTCGCGGCGAGCGTCGCCAACACCGTCTATCTCCTCGCGTACTACGAGGCGCTGGCGAGGGTCCCGGTGTCGGTTGCGACCCCCGTACTGAGCGCGAGCACGCTGTTCGTCGTCGCCGGCGCCGCGGTATTCCTCCGGGGCGACGAGCGCGTGACGCCGCGGCTGGTCGGCGCGGCACTGCTCGTCGTCGTCGGCGTGACGCTCGTCGTCCGGGGGTGAGACCGTCGCTCCGCGAGACGACCGGCGGTTCCGGACGACCGGCCGCTCGGCCGACGAGGTCGGTGGCGAGGCCCGCGACCGACCCGGTCGGCGGACCGATCCGATGGGGCACGTTTTCTCGCCCGGGGACGTAGGGTCGTCGAATGGAGCCCGTGGAACTCGAGGAGGCGGTTCGAAACTGGCTACGCCGGGAACAGCGAAAGCCCTACCGGGAGTTCGCCTTCCGCGGGGCCGAACACGACTGGGAACTCGTGGGGACGCTGCTCTGCCAGTGCCCGTTCCAGGCGTCGTTCGTCTGGCGCTGTCGGATCGAGTGGTACCGGACGGAGCTCTCCGAGCGCGAGTTCGGGCACCTGCGGGTCATCGAGGGACCGCCGGACGAGTCCTGGCGGGTGCTCTCACCCGACGGGACGATCCGTGGGGCCGCCGAACGCATCAGGGACGACGGGCTGACCGGCGTCTGCGAGGGGATAGACGTGGAGTACATCCGGCGGCGGGCGCGCGGGTTCGGCGAGGGCGAACCCGCGACGGAACAGCTGACCCTCTTCCGGCGGCCCGACGCCGAGACGCCGTCGGTCGCCGACGGGAACCACTACGCGACGGCGAAGGCGCTCCACATGCTCGACGGTGGAACGTACGTCTCTCAATCGGCGTACCTCGCCGTGGGGACGGCCGGAGGGAACGACGCGGGGACGGAGACCGGCGATCCCGACCGCCCCGCGCGGTGAGGCGGTCAGTCCATCGCGACGTAGGTCTGGGTGTCCTCGATGCCATCCAGGTTCTGGATGTGGGTGGCGGCGACGGCCTTCACGTCGGCTGTCTCGTCGACGGTGACGGTGGCGATGAAGTCCACGTCGCCGGCGACGATGTAGGCGTCCTCGACCCCCTCCACGTCGAGGATCTCGGATTTGAGCCGTTCGGCGTCGCCGGAGTGGGCCTTGACCATGACGTAGGCGCGGACCATCTCAGGCACCCCCCTTCGCGGCGACGGCCTCGCCGACGACGATCTGACGCACGTCGTCGAGTTTCTCGAAGTCCGCGAGGATGGCGAGCGTGTCCCCGACCTCCATCGACACGTCCTCGTCGGGGATCGACAGCGGGTCGCCCTGCTTGCCGAACGCGAGCAGCTCGGTGTCCGCGGGCAGTTCCAGTTCGCTCAGGGTGTAACCGCGCATCGGCGACTCGGGCGTGACCGTCAGTTCGACGAGCTGGAGGTTCTGCGCGATGTCGGCGACGGCGCGGATGTTGCCGCCCAGCAGCGCGTTCTTGGCGACGATGGCGCCCAGCCGCTCGGGGTAGATGACCTCGTCGACGTCGGAGGCGTACTTGCGGTAGATGTCCTCGCGGTACTCCTCGTCGATCCGGAGGACGGTGCGACAGCCGTGGTGTTTCGCGACCATGCAGGCGACGAAGTTCGTCGAGAGGTCGCCCGTCAGCGCGCCCAGCGCGTCGGCTTCGGCCAGGTCGGCCGAGAGCAGCACCTGCTCGTCGCTGGCGTCGCCCTCGATGACCTCGTGGCCCTCGGCCTTCGCGCGGTCGACTTTCGTCGGGTCGCGCTCGATGAGGACCACCTCGTGTCCGCTGTCTTCGAGTGCGCGTGCCGTTCGCAGCCCGACGCGGCCGGCACCCACGATAACGAATCGCATGGTAACGCGTACGACCAGGGGCGGAATAAAGCTACCTCCGATCGCCCCCCGTTCGGCGGCCGCGACCCCCCGGTCGAACCCCCGGCCCCGAGCATGGGAGTCAATCCCACGCTATCCGATTAATCCGGTCCTCGGCGGGACGGGGGAAGGTTTTTGGAGCGGCCGGGCGAAGTTCGGTCTACGATGGTGCGGGCCTTTATCATGGTGAAGACGGCGGCCGGGAAGTCCGAACAGTTGCTCGACTCGATCCGGGGGATCGACGGGGTCGAGGAGGCGCACATCGTCGCCGGCCAGTACGACATCATCGTCGAGGCGGTCGGCGAGGAGGTGTACGACCTCATGCACGGCGTCGCAACCAGGCTTCGGGACCTCGACGGCGTCGCCGACACGAAGACCTACATCTGTCTGGACTGACCGCTCTCCTCGCGACCGGATCCGCACGCCCCGGCTCCGCAGCCGCGGCCGGACCGACCCGGCGGCGCCACCGCCGCTCGGTTCCGCTGTGTCGGCTCACTCCCGCCGTCCGTCCCGCTCGGTGACGAACCGCCGCTGGTCGCGGAGCCGCGGCGGCGGCGCCGCGTAGGCGTGGTCGAACACGTCGCCGGGGTCGGGTTCGCTCCCCTCGGCGGCGGCCACGGCCTCGTCCAGCTCCTCGCGGGCCGCCTCGCGAGCGGCCGCGACGAACCCCTCGTCGACGACGCCCTCCTCGCGCAGGTAGTCGGCGTACCGCTCCAGCGGGTCCGCGGTCCGCCACTCGGGCAGGCCCTCGGTCGCCGCGTCGCGGTAGCGGTCGGGGTCGTCGGCGGTCGTGTGCGGCCCCCGGCGGTAGGTCAGGCTCTCGACGAGGACCGGCTCGCCCGACAGCGCCGACTCGCGGGCCTCGGCGACGACCTCGTAGACCGCGAGCGGGTCCATCCCGTCGACCCGCACTCCCTCGATACCGTAGGCGCCGGCTTTCCCCGCGATGGTCTCGCTGGCCGTCTGGCGGTCGGTCGGCAGGCTGATCGCCCAGCCGTTGTTCTCGCAGAGGAAGACGACCGGCGCGGCGAACACGCCCGCGAAGTTCAGCGCCTCGTGGAAGTCCCCCTCCGACGTGGCGCCGTCGCCGAGACAGGCGCACGCGACGCGGTCGGCGTCCCGGTGGGCCGCGGCCATCCCCGCCCCGACCGCGTGGGGGAGCTGCGTCGCGATCGGCGTCGCCTGCGTGAACGTGACCGGCTCCCTGCCCGCCGCGGTGTCGTCCCCGTCGACGGGTTCGTACTCGGAGAACCCGCGGCGGAAACGGAGGATGTCGGCGGGCGAGCGGCCGCGGGCCAGTTGCACGGCGTTCGAGCGGTAGGTGGGAAAGAGCCAGTCGTCGTCGGCGAGCGCGCGGGCGGCGCCGACCTGGGAGGCCTCCTGGCCCTCGAAGGGCGGATAGCCGCTCATCCAGCCGCGGCGCTGGAGCGCGACCGCCCGCTCGTCGAAGACGCGAGCGAAGACCATCTCCCGGAGCAGCGTGCGGGCCAGGTCGGGCTCGACGCTCGTCTCGCCCAGCGACCGCTCGCCGACGACGCGGTGCATACCGTCCCGTGGGGCGGGGCCGAAAAATGGGTTGCGCCGACGCGCGGGCGCAGTCGACACCTCAAAGAGCGCGCGGCGCCTACGGCCGGTATGGTCAGTGCCGTCGACGCCCTCGAACTGGTCTTCCTCGTCGTCGCCCACAGCGCCGTCGCCGCGCTGATGACGCGCTTCTTCCGGGTGCGGCTGTCGACCCGCTGGGGCGGGTTCCTCTACGCCGCCCTCCTCGTCCCGTTCGCGCTCGTCCTGTCGACGCTGTTTTTCAGCGGCGTCCTCCCGCTGGGGCCGGACCTGGGCTCGGCCGGGGCGGTCGTGACGGTGATAATCCTCCTGCCGACGGTCGCGGGGGTGACCTTCGACTACTTCTGGATGCCCTCCCCCGACGAGGTCGACCTCCCCGACCGCTGGGACGACCGCGAGCGGCCCAGCCGCTACGAGAACCGCTGAGCACCCGCACGCGACCGCTCACCCGTCCAGCAGATCGACCACGGCCGACTCCACGTCTGCCAGCACCGCCTCCTGCGGGCGGGCGGCGTCGACGCGGACGAACCGCCCGGGGTCGTCGTCGATCAGCCGCTCGTAGTTCTCGCGGACCGATTCGAGGAACTCGACCTGCTCCATCTTGTTGGTCGACCCCGCCCGGCGGGCGCCCGTCTCGGGGTCGACGTCGAGATAGACCGTCGCGTCCGGTCGGCGGGTGAACGGCCGGTGTACGTCGCGGACGTAGGCGAGCGGGTCGTCGACGTCGAGGTGGGGGTGGTCGGCGAGCGTCGCGCCCTGGTAGGCGTACCGGGAGTCGGAGTAGCGGTCGGAGACGACGAGCCGGTCGGCCGCGAGGGCGGGGCGGATCGTCCGGTCGAGGTGGTCGGCGTGGTCGGCGGTGTAGAGGAACAGTTCGGCCAGCGAGTCGGCGTCGTCGTCGCCGATCGAGCGGGCGACGGCCTCGCCGTACCACGAGTCGGTGGGCTCGCGGGTGAACACCGCGTCGGCGGGGACGGCGTCGCTGTCGGCGAGGTGGGCGGCCGCCGAGGACTTCCCGCTGCCGTCGAGCCCCTCCAGCGTCACGAGCATACCTGCGTGTCTCGACGGCCCCACCTAAACGCCCCGGTGGCCGGACGACCGCCGGCACGCCTCACCGCCGCCGCGGATATCGGCGGACAAGACATACGGCCGTCGCGCCCCAAGCGCGCGCATGAAGCTCCGGAACCGGGAAGGGGAGGCGGTCGACCCCGTTCCCTTCCTGGTGGTCGCGGGCATCGCGTTCGCGGTCGTCTACTCGTTCGGCCCGCTGTACTTCCGGGCGCTGGGGCTCCCGATCCGGTACGGGGTGGTCGTCTCGACCGGGCTGTTCGCCGCGTCGACCGCGGGGCTGTACCACCGGATGGTCTGGACGCTCGACCCGGCCTACCGCGAGGTCGTCCCGGTCGGCGACCGCTTCGAGCGGCTGCTGCTGGCGACGCTCGCCTGTATCGGCGCGGTCGTGTTGCTCGCGCTCCCGCTCGTGGTGTGAGCGGCTCGGTGGCGCATCTCCGGTTCCGTCCCCGCCCCCGCCCCGAGACGACAGTCTCATCCCACGGCACCCCGACGGGAGAACCATGACCGACCACTTCGAGGTCCACGAGCGCGACGGGGCGGCCCGTCTCGCCGAGGTGCGCCTCGACTCGCCGGTGACGACGCCCGCCCTGGTCACCGACGCCGACCGCGACGACGACGCGCCCGAGGCGGGGGTCGCCCACCCGGTCCTCGCCGACGAGGGCAGCGGATGGGCGACCGAACCCGACGCCCCCGAGGGCGACGACTCGCGGCTCACCGTCCTGCCCGCCCGCGGGTTCCCCGCCGGCACGCCCGACGAGGTGCAGGACGCGTTCGCGCCCGAGGTCCCCGACGCCGACTTCCCGAGCGCCGCCGTGATCTCGGCCGACACCGCCGACGATCTCGGGACCGACGCCTACGTCCTCTCGGGGGCGCCGGGGATCGCCGGCCACGCCGAGCAGTTCGTCGACGCGATGATCCAGGTCCGCGAAGCGATCCCCTACGACGCCGCGCTGTACCTGCCGGGCGTCGCCACGCCCGCGAACGTCGCGACGCTGGTCTACGCGGGCGTCGATCTGGTCGACGCCGACCGCGCCGTCGTCCGCGGCACCCAGGGCCGCTATCTCACCGTCGACGGCCACCAGTTCCTCGAAGACCTCGACGAGCTCCCCTGCGCCTGCCCCGCCTGCCAGCAGCCGCGCGACGAGTTCGACCGCGCCGACTGCGCCCGCCACAACGTCAACGCCCTGGCCGCCGCCCTCAAGACCGTCCGCCGGCGGATCCGCGACGGCCGGCTGCGGGACTACATCGAGGGCCAGGCCCGCCACGAGCAGTGGCTCACCGCCGTCTTCCGGCGGCTCGACCAGCAGTACGGCTACCTGGAGGAGCGCACGCCGGTCCTCCGGCAGGCCGAGATCACCGCCGCGACCGAGGACACCATCCGCCGGGTGGAGATCCAGCGGTTCGCCGAGCGGGTCACGTCGCGGTACCGAAACCGCTTCGACAACCCGCTCGTGCTGGTGCCCTGCTCGGCGCGCAAACCGTACAGCGACTCCCAGAGCCACGGCCAGTACCACGACGCCGTCCAGTGGCGCGCCCACAAGGTGTCGATGACCTCGCCCATCGGCGTCGTCCCGCAGGAACTGGAACTCACCTACCCCGCCCAGCACTACGATTCGGTCGTGACCGGCCGCTGGAGCGCCAACGAGGTCGAGTTCGTCGCGAGCGTGCTGGAGCGCTACCTGGAGCACACCGACTACCCCCGGGTCATCGCTCACGTCCCCGAGGACTACCGCCCCATCTGCGAGCGCGTCGAGGAGAGTCTCGGGACCGAGTTCACCTACACCGTCGAGGACCACCCGACTACGACCGACTCCCTGGGCAACCTCGCCAGCGAGCTCTCGGGCGAACTGAAGTACGGCAAGCGCGAGCGCCAGCACAACACCGTCCGCGCCATCGCCGACTACCAGTTCGGCGCCGGCGCGGGCGACGATCTGTTCGACGACCTCCGGATCCGGGGGAGCCACCCCGGACTCCAGGCCCACGACGGCGACGGCGAGCAACTGGCCGTGGTCGTCCGCCCCTACGGCACGCTGGCGTTCACGCTCGCGGGCGCCCGCCGCTGGGTCGAGAGCGACGCGCCCACCAAGCGGGTCGAGATCGACGACTTCGTCCCCCACGGGAGCGTCCTCGCGCCGGGCATCGTCGACGCCGACGAGTCGATCCGCGTCGGCGACGAGGTCGTCTTCGAGGGCCCCAGCGCCTTCGCCGTCGGCCGCGCCGAGATGTCCGGCCCCGAGATGACCCGCTCGACCCGCGGGATCGCCGCCCACGTCCGCCACGTCGAGGAACTGGACTGAGTCGATCCGGGCCCGGCTCGCTCGATGGAGGGCGTCCAGTACAGGTGAGCGCTGTTGCGGTGGGCGGTTACTGTGCGGTCGGCGTGCGCTGGAGCGCGCGTTCATGCGCGCGACGGTAGCCGCGCGAGGTCTTCGTGAACTGTGTGAACGAAGGCTCGTCGGAGCGTGCTCCGACGGTGGATTCGCGACTCGCGAGTCGCGAATCGGCTGGGGAGGCTCGTGGCCGTCTGCGGTGCGGTCGCGGTGCTGTGCTGTACGGTCCCTGGCGTCCGCGCGAACGTGTGAGCGCGGGCTCGGGAGAGCTTGCTCTCCCGGCGGACTGAAAAGGCGAGGCGTGCTCGCGTCCAGTTGAGTCGTCTGAGCGGGCGACTATCCGCGCGGTGCGAGGCGCTGGGCGCCTCGAAGCGAACGGCTGTGCCGTGAGCGGGCAGTGCGGAGAGCGCGGATATCCCGCTTGGTTCGAGAGAGCTCCGCTCTCTCGTCACTGAGCGAATCGGAGATTCGCGAGGTCCGCAGGAGCTCCGCTCCTGCGAGATCCCGAAAATCGAAGATTTTCGGAGACAGCGACCGCGAGCCCGCCGAGGGCTTTCGATGCCTGCGGTTGACTGCGCTCTCCCCGACGTGACTTCGTTTCACGACACCACAAACGGAAACAACTACTCGACTCGCACGTCGAACCGAAACCGTCGAGACCCGTCCCGGGCGCACGTTTTTACGGTCCCGGACCCATCGAACGTGACATGGGATACCACCACGTGGCGGTGGGGGAGATCGAACCCGCGCCGGACCGGCCGAGCGTCCAGCGGTCGGTCTCCGACGCGGCGGGGCTGGAGAACGTGGCGGTCAACCGCTACGAGGTCGAACCCGGCGAGGCGGTCCCGCTGGCCTACCACTACCACGACCAACAGGAGGAGGTCTTCTACGTGCTGTCGGGGACGCTCTCCGTCGAGACGCCCGACGAGACCTACGAGGTCGCGGCCGACGAGGCGTTCGTCGTCGAACCCGACAGCCCCCAGCGCGCCCACGTCCCCGAGTCGGCCGACGAGCGGGCGGTCGCGCTGGTCGTGGGCGCGCCGGCCGTCGACGACGTACACGCCTACGAAGAAAGCGAGAGCGGGGACGAGGAGAACGAGAGCGGGAACGGAGGGGACGACGCATGAGCGACCGGGAGCGAGGCGGCGCGGACGCCGACGGCGAGGGCCCGGACCCGGGGGGGCCGACGGAGGCCGAGCAAGCGGACGAGGCGGCGGCCGCGGACTTGGAGGAGGAGACCGCGACCGGCGAGGCGAGGCCGGAGGACGTGCCGGTCTGGGACGACGAGTACGTCGAGCGGGTGAGCGGCCGACTGATGCACAACTTCGACCTGGAGAAAGACCGGACGGTCGCCGGCGAGTCGTTCACGCTGTACGGGCGGATGGCGATCGAGAGCCGCAAACAGCTGTTCCACGCGGCGCTGAACTACGCGAACCACGACTCGACGGAACACCTGTTCGTCGCCCGCCGGGACGGGGTCGGCGTCGCCGACCTCGAAGCGCTCGTCGAGTGGGCCCACGACCTGGCCGACGAGTGGATCGACGCCGACGAGGAACACTTCAGCACGGACTTCACGGTGGCGCTGGTCGTCCCGCGGATTCCGGGGGCCGTCCGGGAGTTCGTCTCGGGGTTCAAGGACCGGACGCTCATCAGGTACGGCTACTACGGCCACTACGAGGTGAACCTGGTCGTCGTGGCGCCCGACCGGGAAGAAATCGTGACGAGCCGGGCGACGGATCTGGACCGGGCGTTCGACCTGTGGTCCGACCCCGACGAGGAGTCGTCGGGACTCCTCGGTCGGCTGTTCTAGTCGTCGCCGGGCTCGACGCCGCCGCCTCCGCCGCCGGAGCCGACGATGGCCTCGCGGTCGAGGCCGCCGCGGGCCTCCTTGATGTCGCTGTAGGCGCGGCGGGTGATCCCGAAGATCAGCCCGACCAGCACCAGCGCGATGAGGCTCTGGAAGCCGAGCGAGACGGCGCCGATCGTGGTCTCGTACTCGCCGGCGACGATGGTCGAGGGGTTGCGGTAGAGCCCGATCCACAGCAGCGCGACGACGGTCACCGCGAGCATGAAGACCAGCGGCGCGCCGGTGCTGACCAGCTGCTTGGAGTCGTCCCAGTTGGCGAGCCAGACGGTCGCGACCAGCAGCGCCAGCGCGGCGAGCGCCTGGTTGGCGCCGCCGAACAGCGGCCAGATGTTCTCCCAGGTCCCCGACGCGACCAGCAGGTAGCCGGCCAGCGACAGGATCCCGGCGTTGACGTAGCGGTTCGTGACCGTCTCCTCGACGCTCGTCTCGGGCGCGCCGACGACCTCCTCGAGCATGTACCGCCCGAGGCGCATGGCCGTGTCGGTGCTGGTCAGCAGGAAGCTGACGAACACCAGGCCGATGAACGTCGCGGCCGCCGCGGTCCCGACCCCGAAGACGGTCAGCAGGGCGCCGCCGCCCGAGGGGAAGGTGACCAGCGCCGACCCGAGGCCGGCCGTCGACCCGGCGACGATGACGACCGCCAGGACGGCGGTGATACCGAGCAGCCCCTCGCCGAGCATGCCGCCGTAGCCGATGAGGCGGGCGTCGCTCTCCTTGTCCAGTTGCTTGGCGGTCGTGCCCGAGGAGACCAGCGAGTGGAACCCGCTGATCGTCCCGCAGGCGATGGTGACGAACAGGAACGGGAACAGCGGCCCGAGGCTGGAGACGAAGCCGGTCCAGCCGGGCACCTGCGTCGTCAGCGTCTCGATGGTCGCCGTCTGGACCGGGTCCTCCAGCCCGGGGACGAACACGTTGACGTCGACCGGGCTGAACCCGACGATCGTCCCGACGATGGCGCCGAGGATCATCCCGCCGACGCCCGTGTACAGCAGGCTCGACGTGAGGAAGTCACGCGGCTGGAGCAACACCCACACCGGCAGGACGCTCGCGGCGAACGCGTAGAGGACCGTCACGAGCACCCAGGCGGCCATGTTCGGGTCGAACGCGCCCGCCAGCGGCAGCCACTCGCCGCCCGAGCCGAAGAGGACGATGGTCCCCTCGGGGAGTTCGGGGCGGGCGAAGATGGCCAGCGGGTACTGGAGCCCCACCCAGACGCCGCCGAACACCATGGCGACGAACGCCACGGCCCCCGGCAGGAAGGGGAGGTTCAGCTGGTAGAGGTACACCCCGAACAGCACCGCCAGCGCGATGTAGATCACCGACGCCGTCGCCGCCGCCGGGAACGCGTCCAGCACGAGGCCGATCAGGTACGCGAACGCGGCGATCACGAGGATGATCGTCAGGTACGCGAACCACAGCAGCATGTTCTTGCCGCGCTCGCCGACGTACTGCCCGATGATGTACCCGATCGACTTGCCGTCGTGGCGGACGCTCGACGACAGCGACATGAAGTCGTGGACCGCGCCAAAGAGCGGGTTGCCCACGGCGATCCAGATGATCGCCGGGATCCAGCCGAACGCCGCCGCGGCCGTGATCGGCCCCGCGATGGGCGCCCCGCCCGCGATACTCGAGTAGTGGTGTCCGAGCAAGACCGGCTTCTTCGACGGGACGTACTCCTGGCCGTCGTCGTACTTGTGTGCCGGTGTCTCCCGTTCGTCGTCCAGCTCGACGAACCGAGCCAGGTACCTGGAGTATCCGAGATACCCCACCGAGAACGTTACCAGTGCCGCGATCGCGAGCCACATCACCTGTACCATGTGTTGCCACCTCACACCCTACATCACGAAAGAACACCATAAAACTTGAAGATTATGATATAACCTACCCGACACTTACTGGCCGTAAAGTGACGGTACGAACGACCGTGTGGGGCCAGCGGGCGGTGCGACGGGGACCGTCGCGGCCGATCGATGTTGTCTGTGTTATGGATCCGAACGCGGGAGCGGTCGGACGCCTGCGGTCACCGGCGGTCGAACGGGACGACTCCCGGGGAAGCTCCCGGGGACGACTTCCGGGCCGACGCCCGGCTACGCCTCGGCGGGCGGGGGGTCCACGTCGATGGCGAGTTCGTCGGCCACGGCCGCGAGCAGGTCGCCTTTCACCTCGCGGACGCGCGACTCGATCTCCGCGACGACCGGTTCGTCGAACTCGCGGCGGATCTCCGCGATCCGCTCGCGCTCGGTCTCGACGCGGTCGCGCAGCCACGTCGCCCCCCGCCCCTGCTCGTCGTCGTCGGGCGCGGGCGTCACCCTGTTGACGACGAACCCCTCGACCGCCAGGTCCTGCTCGGCCATCTCGGCGACGGCCCGCTCGGTCTCGCGGATGGACAGCTCGTCGGGGTTGAGCACGAGGAAGAAGGCCGCGTCCTCGCGCAGCGTCCGGCCGGCGAACTCGAACTTCTCCTTGCGGCCCTGCAGGTGGGCGATCAGCGGGTCCTCGTCGAGTTTCCGGCGGGCCTCCCGGTCGCCGACGGCCGCCTTCTCGAAGAGGTCGACCGACTTCGCCCGCTTCGCGACGAGCCGCTCGATCCACTCCCCGAGGAAGTCGGGCAGCGCGAGCAGCCGCAGGGTCCCCCCGGTCGGCGACGTGTCGAAGACGACCCGGTCGTAGTCGTCGGCCTCGCGCATCACCTCGATGAACCGGTCGAACAGCGCGGCCTCGTAGGCGCCGGGCGTCCGGTGGGCGAGTTCGATCTGGCGGTCGATCTCGTTGACGATGGCGGCGCTGACCTGCTCGTTCATCCGCCGGCGGATCTCCCCCATGTGGCGCTCGACCTCCTCCTCGGGGTCGAGCTCCATCGCCCACAGCCCCTCGTGGCCGTCGACGGGCGTCGGCTCGTCGTCGAAGTCCTGGTCGAACACGTCCGAGGTGCTGTGGGCCGGGTCCGTCGAGACGACCAGCGTCTTCAGTCCCGCCTCGGCGCACTTCAGCGCGTAGGCGCTGGAGACGGTGGTCTTGCCGACGCCGCCCTTCCCGCCGAAGAAGACGAACTTCTCCACGGTCAGACCGCCCCCGTCGCGCGCCCCGGGCGCGCGGTGGCGCCCGTCGTCGTCGGAAGTCCTACCTCCGCCGCCGGCGGACGTGGTGCGCCCGTCATCAGTGGAAGTGGTACTGCTGGCCCTTGCGTTCGAGCAGCGACCCGCGGTCCCACATGCGCCGCTCCCAGGCCTCGAACTCGTCGGCGAGGTACGGCAGCAGTTCGACCGTGTAGTACGACACCGGGCTCGGGATCCCGAAGGCGTCGGCGAAACAGGCGAACAGGAACGTGTCCTCGACGTCCTCGGCCTCCTTCTCGATCTTCTCGAAGGAGGGGTGTTCGATCATCCCGTGGTAGAACCCGTGGAGCCACTCCTCGACCCGCTCGCGGAACGACGCGATGCGGTCGGCGAGCGACCTGTCGCCGTCTGTCATGAACGTTCGTAGCAGACGGACGTATTTAAAGGTGCCAGCGTGCCGCCGCGGCGACCGTCGCCATGGCGGCGCGCGGACACGGGACCCGTCGTGGCTCCCCCAATCCCATGGGCGGGTCCGGAGCGGGCGAGTCCGGACCGCGGGGCCGCTGCTCCCGACCCTCAGCAGGCGCAACCGGTCGACGCGGCGGAGCGCTCGAACGTCATCGCGTCGCCGCAGGACGGGCAGTCGGGCGGCTCCCCGTCCCCGGCGTCGCCGTCGAGCACCCGCTCGCCGCAGTCGTGACACCAGTAGGCGCCCTCGGACTGGCGGGTCGGGTCGTCGCCTCGCGTGGGATTCTGCGTCGAGGCGCGGAGCAGCTCCCTGACCGTGGCGATCACACCCATGGGCGCGGGAAACTGGGAGCGCCCCCGACAAAATACCCCGGCCGGTCGTGCGACGGTCTCGCACGGCCGCCGGAGCGACGAGTATCGGCGCTCGGGCACGGCGGTCAAGCGCGGCGGCGACCGGGCGCGGCGACAGCCGGTCGCCTATTCGAGGTCTGCAGCCAGCCGGTCGAGCGCGCGGTCGAGTTCGCCCCGGCGCTTCCAGGCGGCGACGCGGTCGGTGACGGCGGCGACCGGGAGGCCGAGACTCACGCTCGACCGGGCGGTGACGCGGCTCCCCTCGTTCTCGGGGTCCCAGTCGATGTCGGTCCACATCTCGTCGAACGGGCCGGCGTCGCCGACCTGCTCGTAGCGCAGGCCGCCCTCGCGGGACTCGAACCGGAGGGTGACGCCGACGCCGCGGGCCCCGGCGGTCACGAACGTCGCGTCATCGCGCTCCTCGATCTCGAGCACCTCGAAACTGCCCTCGTACTCGACGACGACCGCCGGGTCGAGCGCCCGGCGGACCTCGGCGGGCGTCGCGCCGACGAACCGCTCGACCGTGACTTCTCGCATCGACCCGTTCCTCGCGGCCGCGGGGCTTAAACGCTGGCCCGACGCCGGACGAGCGCCCGAACGGACGGACGCGTCGGCTGCCCGGTCGTCCGCCCGCCGGGGGAAATCCTTACGAGCGGGGCGTCCGTTCGCCCGGGGACGGATGTGTGGGACACAGGTGCGCCGGGGCGCGTCGAGGGGCGACCGAACGGTGACATCGGGGACGCGATGACCCGCGAGCCGTCCGACCGCGTCGGCGGCGAGGGATCGACCGACGGCCAGGGGTCAGCCGACGGCCAGGGGTCAGCCGACGGCCAGGGATCGATCGACGACCATCCGGGACGACTCACCCGCAGAGCGGCCCTGGCCGCGGTCGGCGCCGGGGCGGCGACCGGCCTCGCGGGCTGTCTCGGCGGCGGCCGCGAGGAGGTAGTCCTCACGGGGATGGAGGTCTACAACTGGACCGGCGACTCGATCACCGTCGAGATCACGCTCACTGCGGACGGATCGGAGCTGTTCGCGACGACAGAGACTATCGCGAACGATTCGAGCGCCAGGATCGCCCGCGACTGGGCGGGCGAGCCCGCCGCCTACCGGCTGCGGGTCGACGCAGTCGACTCGGACCTCGCCGTGGACGCGGACCTGCCGGACGGGACCTGGCCCCGCGGGGAGTGCGCCTGGGCGGAGGTCGACTTCGGCAGCCCCAGCCGACAGCGCGAGCCCGGTGGCGCGACCGAGGCGTACACCGCCGACGCCAGGCTCCGCGCGAACGACGAGGGACCGTTCGGCGCGGAGTGTCCCTCGGGGTGACCGCGGCGCCGTCCCGGAGTCGGCTCCCGCCGCGCCGACTGCGCGCCGTCCGGTGACCGGCATCCTCGCGCCGCTCGCGAACCGTCTTTCAAGTGCGTGGCACGCGTAGCTCCGGCGATGACCGGAGACATCCCGCGCGAGAAGCCGATCCTGCTGTTCGACGGCGTCTGCAACCTCTGCAACGGGTCGATCCAGTTCGTGATCGAGCACGACCCCGAGGGCGTCTTCCGGTTCGCGCCGCTGCAGTCCGAGGCCGCCGAACGGCTCCTGGACGACGTGGGCTTCGACGACTACGACTTCGACACGTTCGTCCTCGTCGACGGGGACGACTACTACACGAAATCCGAGGCCGCGCTGCGCGTCGCGAGCGAACTGGAGTTCCCGTGGTCGCTCGCGGGACTCCTCCGGGTCGTGCCGCGGCCGCTCCGCGACGCGGTCTACGGGGCCGTCGCCAGCCACCGCTACGCCGTCTTCGGCAGGAAGGCCCAGTGCATGATCCCCTCCCCCGAGGTCCGCGAGCGGTTCGTCGAGATGAGCGACGGCCGCCCCGCGGACGCGGACTGATCGCGTCGCCGACCGCCCCCTATCGCTGGACGAGGCGCACGAGGCGGTCGAGCCAGCCGGCGTCGCCGGTGATCGGGCGGTCCGACTCGAACAGTTTGACGGCGAACCACACGGCGGCGACGGCGAAGGCGACCTCGTAGGCGATCCCCGCGAGCACGAGGTCGACGTCGTCGAACAGCAGTCGCTTGGGGGCGACGATCGGGTGGGTGAACGGGATCGCGAACAGGACGGCCCTGGCGGGGAGGCCGAGCACGTCCACGTCGGTGAACATCGTCGCGAACATCGGGACGATGGCGAGTCCGGAGAGCGGGAGCAGCAGCATCTGGGCGCCCTGCTGGCTGTCGGCGAAGATGCCCAGCGAGAGCGCGACCGCCAGCGTCCCGACGAGCGTGAAAAACAGCGAGACGCCGACCAGCAGGTAGTCGCCGGCGCCGAGCGTCAGCGCCGCCGTCTCGCCCACGTCGCCGATCGAGAGGTTGCTGACGGCGATCCCGCCGGTGTACAGCGCGGTGGCGATCAGGCCGACCACCGACCCGCCGACGAGCTTCGCGGCGACGATCGACCGCCGCTCGATGGGCATCGTGAGCAGCGTCTCCAGCGTCTTGTGCTCCGTCTCGCTGGCCATCGAGTTCATCACCATCTGCCCGGAGAAGACGATCGCGAGCATGATGATGACCGGGACGAAGACGAACTGGGAGGTGAACGCGGTCGAGATCACACCCGGTGGCGCCGACAGCTGGCGGCCCTTGACGTAGGTCGTGTGGTCGCGCTCGATGGGGTCGAGCTGCGCCTCGCTCGCCCCCGTGACGGCGACGGTCACGTTGTGCGCCGACGCCGAGAGCAGTTCCTCGACCTGCGCGGAGCTGGCGATACCGACGATGCTGACGCTCTCGACGCTGGTGTAGAGGTGGACCCGCCCCCGCTCGCCGGCGCGTATCCGCTCGGTGAAGTTCGCGGGGACCTCGACGACGGCCGACCCGCCGGCCGCGGTCGTCTCGTTCAGCGCGGCGTCCACCGAGCCGTCCGTCGACCGGTAGGCCAGCTCCGCCCGTTCGTCGAGCGTCTCGACGACCACGTCGCCGTACTCGCCGCCGTCGCGGTCGACGACGCCGACGGTCGGTTCCTGGCCGAGCTGGGCCTCGACGCCGGAGAACCCCTGGCCCATCCCGATGAAGATCAGCGGGAGCAGGAGGATCGGCAGGATGTACCGCGGCCGCAACAGCTCCCGCGCCTCCTTCCAGATGAGTCGGGTGAACGGCTTCATGGCCGGACCTCCACGCGGGTGCAGTCGAGAATGCGACTCGCGGACGCCGTCACGCCACCACCTCCAGGAACACGTCTTCGAGGTTCTGGGCGTCGTACTCGGCTTTCAGTTCCGCGGGCGAGCCGGTGGTGACGACGACGCCGTCGTTGAGCAGGCCGACCCGGTCACAGAGGTACTCGACCTCGAGCATGTCGTGGGACGAAAGGAGGATCGACCGCTCGTCGTCGGGGAAGGCTTTGACGACCTCGCGGACGGTCTTGCTGTTCTGCACGTCCAGCCCGGAGGTGGGCTCGTCGAGGATCGCCAGCCTGGGGCGGGTCATCAGCGCGCTGCCGAGCAGGAGCTTGCGGGTCATCCCCTTGCTGTACGCCCCCGTGTCGTCGTCGATCCGGTCGCCCAGGTCCGCGATCTCGACGCCGCGCTCGACCATCCGCGTCGCCTCCTCGCCGTCGGCGTAGAAGTCGGCGACGAACTCCAGGAACTGCCGGCCGCTCATCGACTCGTAGGCGCCGGCGTCCTCCGGGAGGTAGCGGATCGCCCGCCGGACGGCGTCGGGTTCGTCGTCCACGTCGTGGCCCGCGACGGTGACGGTGCCGCTGTCGCGGTTGAGGAGCGTCGCCAGCGTCCGCAGCGTCGTCGTCTTCCCCGCCCCGTTCGGACCCACCAGCCCGAATATCTCGTCGGGACGGACCTCGAAGGACAGCCCCTCGAGGGCCTGTACGTCCCCGTAGCGCTTGCGCAGGTCCTCGACCTGCACCGCCGTGGTCCCCATGTCGGCCGATCCGTCGAACATCACACAGTTGACTGTTCTGGTCTCGGTCGGGGACCGCGGCGCCGCGGGCCGACAGGGTTATCGACCGGGCGGGCGACCGGCGACGCATGGAGCGACCCGACCCGCGCCAGCGGTACGACGACCTCGTCGTCCGCCGGGAACGTCACGCGGTCGACGCCGAGCGGTTCGACGAACTGCGCGAGTCCGAAGTGTTCGCGTCCGGGTGGGGCGTGGCGGGCGTCGTCTTCGAGGCCGAGCGCCTGCTGGCCATCCGCAACGAGGCGTACCCGACCGAGTGGACGCTCCCGGGCGGCGCCGTCGAGCCCGGGGAGACCCTCGCCGACGCGGTCGCTCGCGAGGTGCGCGAGGAGACCGGGGTGGCCGTCGAGCCGGTGCGACCCGTGGGAGTGGACGAGAGCGTCGTCGTCGAGGAGAGCGGTGCCGGAGGTGGCGACGGCAGCGGGCGCCGCGTCGAGATGCGCTTCGTCCACTTCCTGTGTCGCGCGACCGACCCGTCGGTGGCCGACGGCGACCTGGGCGACCCGGACGAGGAGATCACCGAAGCGGCCTGGCTGGAGTCGCTGCCCGAGGACGTGTTCAACCCCGAACACACCCGCGAGGTATACGAGACCGCGCTGGAGCATCGCGACCGGTAGCCCGACGGAGCGCCGCTCGCGCCCCCACAGATACAAGTCGCTCACCGAACAGATCCCGGCATGGTCCTCCTCCTGCTCCTCGGTCTGACCGAGCTGTTCGTCATCCTGGTGAACCTGGGTATCCTCGCCTGCGTCGTCGGCGGGGTCGTCTACCTCGTCCGCCGGTTCACCGACTCCGGGACCGACGAACGGATCGAGGAACTCGAAGCGGAGGTCGAGGAACTGCGGGAGGAGCGGGACTCCTGACGGACGAGCGCGTCACCCACGGGAGTCGAAAAGCGGCCGGACGGGCGCTACTCGCCGAACGCGCGGAGGACGCCCTGGCCGTCGGTGCGCCCGATGTCGGGCAGGGAGACGCGCTCGGGGTGGGGCATCAGCACCGCGACGGAGTCACGGTCGCCGAGGACGCCCGCGACGCTGTGCTTGGAGCCGTTGGGGTTGGCCTCCGGGGTGACCTCGCCGCCCTCGTCGCAGTAGCGGAAGAGGACTCGGTCGTCGGCTTCGAGTTCGTCGAGGCGGTCGTCGCCGATCTCGTAGCGGCCCTCGCCGTGGGCGATGGGGAACTCGACGACCTCCCCCGCCTCGAAGTGGTCGGTCCAGGGGGTGTCGGCGTTCTCGACGCGGAGGTGGACCCG
This sequence comes from Halosimplex halophilum, assembly GCF_004698125.1. Classification (NCBI taxonomy): domain Archaea; kingdom Methanobacteriati; phylum Methanobacteriota; class Halobacteria; order Halobacteriales; family Haloarculaceae; genus Halosimplex; species Halosimplex halophilum. The sequence goes on along the minus strand of NZ_SRHV01000005.1, from coordinate 770,358 downwards.
CTCGCACTGGAAGCGGGCGCTCTCGTTGGTGGTGAACGCGCCGGGGGTCAGCGACGACTCGCAGCCGATCTGGGCGCCGTTGCAGATGCCCAGCACCGGCGTCCCGTCGGCGGCGGCCTCGCGGACTTCGTCCATGATGGGCGAGCGGGCGGCCATCGCGCCGGCACGCAGATAGTCGCCGTAAGAGAAGCCGCCGGGGAGGACGACGCCGGTGGTATCCTCGGGGAGGCCGTCCTCGTGCCAGACGAGTTCGGCGTCGATGCCGAGGTGGGCGAGCGCCCGGACGGTGTCGCGGTCGCAGTTGGACCCGCCGAACTGGACGACGGCGACGGTCACGGCGAGCACCCCCCGGTGTGCGAGCAGAGCGTCGGCGTCGGAGAGACGGAGACGGTCATCGTTCCTCGACGGTGACCTCGTAGTCGTGGATGGTCGGGTTGGCGAGCAGACGCTCGGCCATCTCGCCGGCGCGCTCGGCGGCGTCGTCGACCGACTCGGCCTCCAGGTCGACCTCGAAGAGGTCGGCGGCCCGCAGGTCCTCGAGTTCGAACCCGAGCCGTTCGAGCGCGCGCCCGGTCGTCTCGGCCTCCGGGTCGAGGACGCCGTGTTTCAGGCGGACCTCGACCGTCGCGGTGTAGGCGGTCATCACGTGAACGGCGGACACGCCGGGAGAAAACGGTTTTGACTCGCCGCGGTCAGGCGGCGTCGAGGTCGACCGGCTGCCACTCCTCGGGCTGGTCCGCGAGCCCGCGCACCCGGATCGCCCGCTGGCCGTCGGCCTCGCGGAGTTCGACCTTGCCGTCGAACGCCTGGGCGATCGACGAGACGGTCCTGTCGTCGACAGCGCTCGGGTCGACGGCACAGACGCCGAGTCCGTCGGCCGTGCGGATGCGACCCGTGAGCGTGTGGACGAAGCGGAACACCGACTTCGACGGCGCGTAGACGAGAAACGGCGAGAGCGTGTAGACGCCGGTCCGGACGTGGCCGGCGCCGTTGGCGTGGATCCGCTCGTACAGTGAGGAGAACTCGATGCCCGCGCCGGTCAGGTCGGCGGGGCTGCCGACCGCGTGGACGTTGCACTCGTCGTCGTCGGCGCCGTTCTCGGTGCAGTCGACCACGCCGACCCGGGCGAAATCGAGGTCGCCGCCGACCGCCTCGTAGTCCCGGAGCGTCTGACGGCCGTCCACGTCGCCGGCGATGAACAGCGCGCCCTCCCGGGAGTGCCGACGCAGCAGCAGCCGCATCGTGAGTTCGCGGATCCCGCCCAGCGCCGGCCCCGTGACGAGGAGGTTCGTCCCGGGCTCGATGTCGCCGATGGGCAACCCCTCGAACGAGTAGACCTGCTCGCCGAGACTCATTCCGGACCACCGCCGTCGGCTCGCTCCCCTTCGGCCCGCCCGGACTCGCAGTCGTTCAGCTGTCGGCGGAGTTCGAGCTGTTCCATCGCTTCGTCGGCGAACAGCCGCAGGTCCGCGAGTTCGTCCGCCGAGAAGGTCCGCGGTTCGTCGTGGGTCAGACAGAACGCGCCGACGGTCGCGCCACGGGGCGTCTCCAGCGGGACGCCGGCGTAGGCGCGGATGTCCAGCTCGTCGAGGCGGTCGTTGTCCGCGAACCGGTCGTCCTCGTGGGTGTCCTCGACGACGAAGAGGTCGTCTTCGAGGATCGTGTGGGTACAGATGGAGTCCTCGCGGGTGAGCGTCTCCCAGGACGCGCCGGCACAGGCCAGGAAGCGCTCCTCGTGGGCGTCGACGAGGCCGACGAACGCCACGTCGACGCCGACGTGCGACCGGGCGAGCGTCGTCAGCCGGTCGAACGTGTCCGCGGCCGCCATCCCGGGCCGGTCGTACTGTGCCAGCGCCGCCAGGCGCTCGTCCTCGTCGGTCGGGAGCGGGTAGCCCACCTGCGAGCGCTGCTCGACGACGTTCCCGACGAGTCGGACGAGCGACTCCCGCGCGTCGGGCATGTCCCGCGGGAGGTACTCGACGACCACGTCCGCGTGGTCGGCGGTGGTGATCCGGTCGGGCGACGCGTCGGTGAACAGGATACACGGGGTGTCGGGCGCCGTCTCCCGGACTCGCGCGGCGACGTCGAGGCCGGTCCCGTCCGGGAGGTCGTACGCCGTCACGACGCAGTCGACGCGGTGAGCGGCGAGGCTATCGCTCGCCTCGGCGACCGACCCCGCCTCGACCACGTCGATCCCCGCGTCGACGAGGGCGTCGCGCGTCTCGCCGCGCTCGTCCCCGTCGGCGTCGACGCACAACACAGTCAGTTCGGGCATGTCCGTCTCTGCCCACCGTTTCGCCTCCACCACTATAACTCTCTGCGTACGCGATCCAGCGTTGATACTGCGGGCCGCGGGGTGTGCGAACCCGCGACGACGGACGGGAAGCCTTTAGACGGCGAGGGCCGTCAGCGCTATCCGATGACTGTCCGTTCACGCGCGCGCTCGCCGGCCTGCCGGCGGTGGTCGCGATGACCCGGGAGCTGACCGAGATCGTCGTCGTCGGCGACGACGACACGGGACTCATCGCCGAGGTCACCTCGCTGCTGTTCGAGCGCAACATCAACATCGAGGACCTGGACCAGGCGGTCCGCGACGGCGTCTTCCGGATGACGATGCGCGTCGACACTTCCGAGATGATCGTCAAGGAGGAGACGCTGCGGGAGAACCTCCACGAACTGGGGGACGACCTCGGCGTCGACGTGCAGGTCCGATTCCCCGACGACCGCGAGACTCAGCAGATCGCCGTACTGGTCACGAAGGAGTCCCACTGCCTGGAGGCCATCTTCGAGGCGTGGGCCAGCGGCGACCTCGGGGCGGACGTGGAAGTGGTGATCGGGAACCACTCCGACCTGCAACCGCTGGCGGAGAAGTACGACGTGCCGTTCCACGACATCGGCGACGAGAAGGGCACCCCCGACGAGGACGAACTGCTCGAATTGCTGGACGAGTACGACACCGATCTGGTGGTGCTGGCCCGCTACATGCGGATCCTCAGCCCCGACGTGGTCTTCCGCTACGAGGACCGCATCATCAACGTCCACCCCTCCCTGCTGCCGGCGTTCCCCGGCGCCTCGGCCTACATGCAGGCCATCGAGGAGGGCGTCCGCATCGCTGGCGTCACCGCCCACTACGTGACGACGGACCTCGACCAGGGGCCGATCATCACCCAGCGGGCGTTCAACGTCCCCGACGACGCCACCGAGGCGGAGCTCCAGGAGATCGGCCAGCCCCTCGAAGCCGAGGCGCTGCTGGAGGCCATCGACCTGCACCTCAACGACGAGGTGACGGTCCACCGCGGGCGGACGAGGCTGCGCGACCCCGAGGAGACCGACGCGCAGCTCGGCGCGCCCGAGGACCTCGACCGGGCCAACCCAGACCGACCCATCGACGGGCTCGGCGAGTACGTCGCCGACCAGGACGACGAGCAGGAAGCCGAAGCCGACGACTGATCGGCAACGTTCGGCCGATTTTCTGCGAGCAGGCGACACTCGCCGCGAGAGACGCGACTCCACCGACGGGACGGTCGTATCGCACACCCGCTGGCCGTCCCGTGCCGTTCTCAGCGCATGGCCGGGGTTCGTTGCGGCCCGGTACTTGAACTCTCGCCGAGCGGGAGTGCGAGCGATGGATTCCGGGACGATGGTTCGGCTCCTTCGCTCACTCGGGCCCAGCACGCCACAGCCCGGAAGCGGGCAAAAATGTCAACTACTATTACGTCTTCCGTAGTGTGAACAGACATGAAGGTAGCGGTCGCCACGCGGCGCCCCGTCGCGTCGTTTTTCGCCGTGATGTTCGCGTGGTCGTGGGGGTACTGGGCGCTAGTCACCGTGGCTGTCGACGCGACAGCGGTGTCGTATCTCGTGACGTTGCCCGGGCTGTGGGGGCCGCCGGTCAGCGCGGTCGTGGTGACGTGGGCGAGGGGCGGGAGCGTCCGCGGATTTCTCGGCCGGACGCTACGGACGGCGGCGCGGGCTCGGTGGTACGTCGTCGCGCTCGTCGCGCCGGCGCTCCTCGGTATCGTCGGATCCGTGACCCGGACCGGACTGGCGGACACAGGACTCGAAGTGGCGGTCGTGGGTCCGATGGCCGGGCTCACAGTCGCGCTGTTCGCCGGTGGGAGCGAAGAGATCGGACTCCGCGGGTTCGCTCACCCGCGACTCCGGCGTCGACACGGCGGGCTTCAGGCGGGGTTCCTGATCGGTGTGACCTGGGCCGTCTGGCATCTTCCCCTGCAACGGCTGGGCGTGGGATTCGACGGCTCGTTTCTGCTGTTTGCAGGTTCCGTCATTCCGATCTCCGTGTTACTAGGATGGCTGTACGACGCCGGCAGCGGCAGTGTCCTACCGGCGGTGGTCGCCCACGCGGGGTTCGACGCGCCGGAGCTGGTCACCGTCGCCGGACGTGTCTCCGAAGATGTCGTGTTCACGTCCCAACTGGTCGTCCTCGCGGTCTACTGGCTCCTCGTCGTCGGCCTCGTCGCGAAAAACGGCGTCCGGCTCACGGGGTCGCCGTCGCTCCCCGGGACCGCGGCGTCCCCAGCCGACGCGTCAGCCGAGCGCGACAGCGCGTGAACGGACACCCCGGCGTCCGCGTGGGCGGTCATCCGGGCCTCCGACGACGCCGGGCGTGGCGGCTCTGGACGGTCACGTTTCGCTCGCGAAGTACCGGTCGCGGTGGCGCCGACACCCCGGATTGAACGCCGCGCCGCAGGCCGGACAGGCGTCCTCGCAGTCGAGGTACTCGCGCACGGAGAGGGTCTCGCCACAGACCCCACAGAGGACCGCGGGGTCGTCGAACGCCTCGCGGGGGACGCGCTCGGGGTCGTGGTCGGTCACTGCCTCGTGGCAGCGAAAACAGGGGTAGTAGCGGTCACAGCAGGGGAACCGGAGCGCGACCACGTCGACCGCCGAGTCGTAGTGAGCGCAGCGCGTCTCGGCGTCGACCGCGACGCCGCGCAGCGGGACCGGGAAGCGACCGTCCGCTCCCGGTGGTTCGGTCGTCCGCCGGTCGTCGCCCGGGTCGTCGGTCATCCTCGCGCTCCGCTCAGAGGTCCCGGACGGTCTCGACGGCGCGCTCGATGTCGGGCGCGTCGAAGACCTCGTGGCCGACGTAGGCGTTCGTGCCGGCGCAGTACAGGTCGCGGGCGGCCCGGATCACGTCGTGGTCGAGCGGTTCGGGCTGGCGCTCGCACAGCGACTTCCAGTCGGCGATCCCGCGCTCGTCGGCCTCGCGCTTGGCGGCGGAGACGGCCTCGACCCACTCGGGCTGGGTGCGCTTGTGGTACTGGCGGACGACCTCCTTGGAGACCTGCTGGTCGCCGTACGAGAAGCGGTTCTCGTCGAACGTGCCGACCACGTCGGCCACCCGGATCTCCCCCTCGAAGTACAGGCACTCGATCTTGCCGTCCTCGTGGGTCAGGTCGGCCTCGGCGGCCCGGTCGGTGACGACCGCGTTGACCTCGCGGGCGACCGATTCGAGGTCCGCGATGTCGGCGGCGCCGGCGATGCGGTCGGCCTCCTCGCGGTCGAGGTAGCGGTCCTGCTCCTCGTACTTGGTAGAGAACTCGACGACCGGGTCGTCGAGATCGACGGGTTCGTCGGGCCACTCGTCGACGTCGAGGCCGTGGTCGGCGGGGTCGGTGCGCTTGCGGAGCGAGGAGCCGACCGGGACGCGGTTGCGGAAGACGATCTCGAGGGGGACGAGGTAGTTCTCGCCGGCGTCGGCGTGGTAGGCGTCGTAGTCGTAGCCGCTGGGGTCGTCGGACGCGTCGCCCTCGAAGGGGAGGTCGGGGACCTGCGTGAGTTCGATGACCATCTCGCGGGGCGCGGCGCCGGCATCGAGCGCCTCGTCGAGCGGGACCGGGCCGTCGGTGTCGTCGGCCGCGACACCCTCGTAGTGGGTGGGGACGCCCGCCGATTCGAGCAGTTCGAAGTTGAACGCGCCCATCGTACACAGCGAGGCGCCCTTGTCGGGGATCTCGTCCGGCATCTTTCCCCAGTCGAACACCGAGTAGTCGTCGGTGAAGACGAACGCGCCGCGGCCGAGGTCCTCGGCCGTGGCGGCCTCCTCCACCCGGAACTCCTTCACGGAAGTCATTGCCGGACTCTCTCGCTCCCGCGGCAAAGTCGTTTCTCACTCGCGGTCGCACCGTACTCGCGGTCGGACGGATCCGACCGGTGTGACGACGCCGGCCCCCGCGTCGCGCCGGCCCAAAACGCCTACTTGCCTGCCCCGTGGAGATGCGCCCGATGGTCGAATCCGTCGGGCTGGCCGCCGTGATCGTCGCCGTCACGACCGGCGCCGTCTGGCTGGGAAGTTCCTGGCTGGAGAGCGCCAGCGAGCAGCTGTCGGAGTACTACGGGCTGCCGCAGGTCGTCCAGGGGTCGGTTGTCGCCGCCGTGGGGTCGAGTTTCCCCGAGCTGGCGACGGTGGCCGTCTCGGCGTTCGGCGGTGCGCTCGGGATCGGAACCGGCGCGATCGTCGGGTCGGCGATCTTCAACGTCCTCGTGATCCCCGCGCTGGCGGGCGTCTCGACCGACGAGGACATCGAGGCCAGTCGGACGCTCGTCTACAAGGAGGCGCAGTTCTACATGCTGGCGGTGTCGGCGCTGGTGATCACCTTCGCGATGGCGGTCATCTACTACCCCGTCGGAGGGACCGGGTTCATCTCCGGCGAGATGACGCGGCCGCTGGCGGCCGTCCCGCTTGCGCTGTACGGCCTGTACGTCTTCATCCAGGCCCAGGACACCGCCGACCACACCGCCGACCCCGACGCCGGAGACGGCGTCGACAGCCGCCGGCAGTGGGGATACCTGCTCGCGGGGCTCGCCGTGATCCTCGTGGCGGTCCACGAACTCGTCGGTGCGGTCGAGACGATCAGCGCGGCCGTCGGCGTCGACGAATTCATCATGGGCGTGACCGTCGCGGCCGCGGCGACGAGCCTGCCCGACGCGCTGGTGAGCGTCCGCGCGGCCCGGGACGGCCGCGGGGTCGCCTCGCTGGCGAACGTCCTCGGCTCGAACACCTTCGACCTGCTGGTCGCGATCCCGGTAGGGGTGCTCATCGCCGGGACGTGGACGTTCAACTTCGAACTCGCCGTGCCGATGTTCGCCGTCCTGACGCTCGCGACGGTGCTCCTCTTTACGTTCCTCCGGACGGATCTGGCGCTCTCGACGCCGGAGTCGGTCGCGCTGTTGCTCGCCTACGCGCTGTTCGTCGGCTGGGTCGTCCTGGAGGCGGTCTCGACGGTCGTGGCGTTCCTGCCGAACACCGGCGGGTGACCCCGCGGGTGTCCCCGACGGTCGTCGACAGCCGTGCCGGTCGCCGTCGCGGACGCCCGTCGTCACCGACGGCGGGGCCATCGACCGGTTCCCGGCCGCTTATACGGGTGGGCGCTGTGCTGTGGGCCAATGACAGACGCCGCCGAGACGCGCCCGAACGTGCCCCGCGGGGAATTCGGGTTCGACCGCGTCCCCGAGACCGACGGGTCGTTCGAGAACGCGCTGGCCAAGGCCCGGGCCGGCGAGCGACTGACGGTCGCCGACGGCGTCGAGCTGCTGACGACCGGAACCCGGAGTAGTGGAATCGACCGCGAGCGGAAGGAACTCGTCCTCGAAGCCGCGGATCGGCGCCGCGCCGAGGTGGTCGGCGAGGAGGTCACCTTCGTCGCCAACCTCAACAACAACGTCACCACCGCCTGCAACACCGGCTGCCTGTTCTGCAACTTCAAGGACCGCTCCGAGCAGTTCCGGTCGGCCAACGACGCGGACCACGGAGGGTTCACGAAACGGCCCGCGGAATCGCGGGAGATCGTCCGCGAGGCCGTCGAACGCGGCATCTACGAGGTCACGTCCGTCTCCGGGCTCCACCCCGCGTTCGCGCTCGACGACGAACACCGGGCGATCCTCGAATCCAGCGACCGCGGCGACCTGAACTACCGGCCGCCCGCGGAGTACGACGTGGACCCGGGTACCTACTGCGAGCAGATCCGGGCGATGAGCGTCGACGGCGTCCACGTCCACTCGATGACCCCCGAGGAAGCCTATCACGGCCGGCGGGGCACCGACTGGTCCTACGAGGAGGTCTACGGCCGCCTGAAGGAGGCCGGGCTGGACTCGGTGCCCGGCACGGCCGCGGAGATCCTCGTCGACGAGGTCCGCGACGTGATCTGCCCCGGGAAGATCGGCACGGACGAGTGGCTCGAAGCGATGGAGGCGGCGGCGAACGTCGGCCTCGACGTGACCTCGACCATCATGTACGGCCACGTCGAGAACGAGATGCACAGGGTTCTCCACCTGAAGCGGATCCGCGAACTGCAGGAGCGGACCGGCGCGATCACGGAGTTCGTCCCCCTATCCTTCGTCCACCAGGAGACACCGCTGTACGAGGAGGGGATGGTCGAAGCGGGCGCGACCACCGACGAGGACGAGCTGCTGATCGCGGTCTCCCGGCTGTTCCTCGACAATATCGACCACATCCAGTCATCGTGGGTGAAGTACGGCGACGAGCAGGGGCTGAAGATGCTCTCCTGCGGCGCGGACGACTTCATGGGGACGATCCTCAGCGAGGAGATCACCAAGCGCGCGGGCGGGTCGTTCGGCGAGCTCCGCTCGTTCGACGAGTACGTCGAGATGATCGACGCGATCGGTCGCGTTCCCGTGGAGCGGTCGACCGATTACCGCCAGCGCCGCCGCATCGACCCCGACGACGCCCCTCACGGCCCCGAACTCGGCCCGAAGGCCGACGGGACGCCGCTGGTCGACCCCGAGTGGACCGACGACGCCGCGGGCGACCCGACCAGCGCCGACGACTGACCGGGCGGCGGAAGACCGGAGTGCGGTGAGCGCCCGCCGCTGACCAGCGCCGACCGCCGGGGGCCGCGCTCGCTGGCGCGCTCCGACGGGTCTATCCGTTCGGTGGGCGAACACGACGGCGATGGCGGACACCCTCCGTGAAGCTCTCCGCGACCGGCTGGGCTTCTGGCCCGCGCTCCAGTGGATCGCCGTCGGCGCCGTCCTCTGGCACCTGCTCGACCCGTCCCCCGCGCAGTTCGTGACCACGGCCGTCTCGATGGCGGTCTTCGGCCTCTCCGAACTTGTGACCGACGTGTACGACGTGCGCCAGTCGGTCAGGAACGCGGGGTTCGGCGTCTACGCGCTGGTCGGCGGCGCCGCCATGCTCCTGCTGGGCGATTCGGGGCTCGTCGCGCTCCCGGTCGCCTTCCTGCTGGTCGGCGCGTGGTTCGTCGCCGACGCCGTCCAGACGGTCCGCCACGAGGGCGCGACCGAGGACGAGCCCACCGGCCGCGAGGTGTACCACGACTACGTCGGCCGGCGGGTCCACGAAGTTCTGGACGACGGCCCGCGGACGCGACGGGAACTGTCGGAGGCGCTCGACGCCGACGACGAGGCCGTCGACGCCGCGCTCGCGAAGCTCCGGTCGCGCGGCGCCGTCGCCCGCGAAGGGAGCGCGTTCCGCATCGACGACGCCGACGACGGGGGAGTCGCGGCCCGCATCGCCGGCCTCGCGCGGCGGATCGCCCGGCCGCTCACGCTCGAACTCGACAGCGACGGGAGCGACGACGAGGGCAGTGTCGACTCGGAACGGGGGCCGGTCGACCGGGTGGAAGCCGCCCGCGGCCGCGACGACCGGGCCGACCGCGACCGGGGAGCGGACGATCCGGGAGCGAGCGACCCGGGCACACCCGCCAGCGAGCGGGACCGCGAGCGTGAGTCCGCGGACTGACGGGCCGGGGCCAGTCCGCGACTGGAGGCCTTCGCCCGAGCGGACGTTCGTTCGAGTCGACAAGAACTAGTGAGCGGAGGTCGAAGCCGCCGGCGATGTCGCCGTCCGTTCGAGAGAGCCTCCGCACGGAGATCGACCACTGGTGGGTGCTCGCAGTGGTCGCGGCAGCGGGGCTGTTCGCTGGCGCGCTGGACGCGACCGCCGCGGAACTGGGGGTCGTCCTCGCGGTCCTGCACGCCGAGAAGGGGGCCACCGTCGCCGAAGCGGCGGGGGCCGTTCGCGAGTGGGTCGCCGAGGCCGCGTCGGCGCTCGCCGCGGTCGGCGGGGCCGGGGCGCTGCTGGCGCTCGGGAGCGACCCGTCGCTCGTGTTCATCGTCCTGTTCGCCGGCGTCAGGAGCGGGTACGGCGCGGCGAAGGCTGGCCTGGCAGCGCACGAGTCCGCCCGCGACGGGCCGTCGACGGCGACGGACCGGGCGGGATCGGCGACGGACCGGACGGGGCCGACCGACCGTGCCGTCCTGGCGGCGCTGGAGGACCAGGCGCGGACGCGACGCGAACTCCGGGAGGCGGTCGGCGACGCTGCCGACGCGGGTTCCGGCGCTGTCGACGCCGACGACGAGGCCGTCGACGCCGCGCTCGACCGCCTGCGAGACCGGGGAGCGGTCGAGCGCGCGGGGAGCGAGTACCGGGCCGCTCCCGACCCCGACCCCGGATTCGTCGAGCGCCTCCGGTCGCTCGTTCCCGGTCGCGGACGGGCGACCGACCGGGGACGTGCGTCGTCCGGAACCCCCGGCGGAGCGGGCGAGTCCTACGAGGCCGGCCTCTCGTCGGTCACCTCGAACACCGACCGGTCCGGCGGGGCCGACAGTGGTCGCGAACTCGCCGGACTGGACGCCGACCGCGGGGACGGCTCGCGCGCCGGTGGCACGGCTCGCGAACGAGTTCGCGGCCGCGACGACCGGGCCGAGTACGAGCGGACCGACGGGGGGTAGTTCCGGGGTGTCAGTGGGCAGGAGCGTGTCCGGCGTCAGTGGGGCAGCGGCGGGCCCGGCGTCAGCGAGGGAGCGGCGGTCCCGGGAGAGGGCGAGCGATTCAGGGCGACAGATGGGACGAGCGCCCGGGGCCGCCGTGACCGTGCCCGTCCAGCACCTGCCGGTTCGGACGCGTCCGGCCTATTTCTGTCGCCGGTTATGCGAGGCTGTTTTATACGTAGGAGTTTTCCGTCGGCGAGTCCAGGGGTCGGTATGCGCTACGTGACGGTCCGGGCGACCCACGCCGAGGGCGAGGCGTTCCACCCGCTGGGGGCGGCCGTGGCCGACGAGCCGGCGGTCACGACCGGTCCGATCCACCAGCTGGAGCTGATCGACGGCGACACGGGCGTCTCGCTGTCGGAGGTCCGGTCGGGGCTCGACCGCTACAGCGAGGTCCTCGCCGACTCGCCGTACGTCATCGAGTACACGACCACGGGCGCCGACCGCGGGTTCGCGTACACGCACTTCGAACTGGACGAACTGACGCGGCGGCTCCTGCGGTACCGCCGCAGTTCGGACCTGATCGTCGAGATGCCCATCGAGTCCGAGCCCGACGGCGCCACGGTGGTCACGCTCGTCGGCGACGCCGCCGCCTTCTCCGGGGCCTTCGACCCGATCCCGGCGGAGGTGAGTATCGATGTCGTCGAGACCGGCGAGTACGACCCCGGCGTCCGACAGCTGTTCGGCCGGCTGACCGCCCGCCAGCGGGAGGTGCTGGAGGCCGCCGTGCGCGCCGGCTACTACGAGAACCCCCGCGAGACCACCCAGGAGGGGCTGGCCGAGGAGCTCGGGGTGTCGCCCGCCACCGTCGGCGAACACCTCCGGAAGATCGAGTCCCGCGTCCTCTCCGGGTTCGTCGCCGGGGAGTAGTGCGAGGAGGGAAACGTGCGTACTTACCGTCGGCATCCGCGCGCCTGTGGCGCGCGGTTCGACCACCGGAGCCGTCGGAGACGGCGGAGGTGGCCTTTTTCACCCATGTTTTTGCCGGCGGGGTTCCCCGCAGGGAGCGGAGCGACCGAGGAAACCCCGCCGGGAAAAAGATGGTCTGTACTGACCGCTACCGGCAGGGTCCTCACGCGCCGTCGGTGCGGTCGTTCGAATCGTCGGTAGCGATGTCGCCGTCCCCGCGGGGTCCGAAGCCCCGCTCGTCGGGCGCGAGCGCGGCGTCGAACGCCGAGCCCTCGTCGAGGTCGTCGAACAGCTCGGCGAGGTCGCGCCGGAGCCGGTCGAGCTGCCGGTCGAGCCGGTCGCGCGCCGCGTCGTCGTCCGCGCCGGTCAGCTCCGCTCGCCGTTCGGACAGGTCGTAGAACTCCTCCAGGCGCGCTCGATACCGCGCCCGCCCGGCGAGCCACCGGACCGTCTCGCGAACGGCCGCCCGGTCGCGTTCGACGACCGCGTCGACGGCGGCGTCGGTTTCCGCGGCCGTCCGCTCCGGGTCGGGCGTCGACACCCCGACCTGACAGTCGAACTCGCGCGCGCGAACGTCCGTCAACAGGGGGTCGATCGGGCCGTCGACCAGGTCGACGTCGACGAGCACCACGTCGACCTCGGCGTCGAGGCTCTCGCGGAGAGCGTCGGGGCTGTAGGCCGTCCGAACGGTGCCGTCGTCGCGAAGCGCCGTCGCCAGCGCGTCGGTGGCCGCGGGCTCGCCACCGGCGACGACGACCAGATGCCGTGCCGGGGCCATGTCCGGCGCGAAGGGCGGAGGGTATAAAGAGCCACTCCTTTGCCGTCCCTCGATTTCGTCAGGAGTCGGGCGACGCCGAGCGACCCCGGTCGGCGTCGACGACCGCGTCGCAGACGATGCGGAACGTCTCGACGGTCTCGCCGTCGTGGACCGACGGGTCGAGGTGGAAGACGACGACGCCGTCGACGCGGCGGGCCACTTCGCCGAGCGTGTAGACGAACTTGAACGCGGTCGGTTCGTCGACGTGACCGAGGATCCCGGTCAGCGAGTGGACCGCGACGCCGGCGCGGTCGCCCTCCTCGTCGGCCCGCTGGAGGGCGTCGCTGACCCGGCGCCCGACCGCCTCCAGGTCCGTCGGGTCGACCACCCGCTCGACCGGGACCGGGCGGTCGTCGCCGGCGACCGCCGCGGACCGCGTCGTCCGGTCCACGTCGACGCAGGTGCCGAGCGCGGGGTCGCCGTCGGTCGCGCGCTCCCATTGGCCGATCCACTCCCCGACCGGGACGGTGATCGTGACCGGAACGACCCGGTCGACCCGGTCGTCGAGCCCGTCCAGGAAGGTCACGCAGGCGTCCGTCGGGCGGTCACCGACGGCCGGCGCCAGCAACAGCACCGTCGTCGCGTCCCCGATATCTACCCCGCCCCTGCTGTCGACGGTCACCGTTCGTTCCCCCCGTGCGGATTGGTCGGCATCGCCTCGTATCGACTCTCCCGACCCACACGACAATGAGTGTTGCCGTTCTCTGACACCCCGCTGACCCTCCGATTTCGTAACGTCTTACTGTTAGTGATTCTACAGTCGAAATATCGCTCGCAAATCTCTCTAGAACATACTGATAATACAACGGTTAATTTATCCCGAACTTTTAGATAAATTCAATCACAGACGGGCTGAATAAACACTTGGCTATGAGCCAAGAATCAACGCGACTCCGCGAATTCCTCGAAGAGAACCCCAAATGGATCGGCGTCATGTTCAGCGCGCTGCTCCTGCTCTCGCAGGTCGGGAGCGTGGCGGCGGCAAATGGCGGTACCATGACCGGTCCCTAGATTGAGGTTTTCGTAAGGTCCGTACTCCATCGAAGCGATCCGTCGATTTCTACCGGAACGTCCTGTTTGTGAAGGAACTCGATAGTGGTGGATTGATCTAGTACGTACGATCCCATTAGCCCAGAGTTTAGACGAAACGCCTGTATCCCGTCGATTTGTGGAATGAACATGGATCCCATAGGCGTCGACAGGGTTGGATAACCGTATAGATTCAACTCGTAGCTCCCGGCTTCAGTTTCTTCGACCACTGCTTTATTTGGAGTCCCCGACCGATTTTCGACGATAGACGCGCTCGCGTCGCCGACGACGAGATAGTGATGGCCGATCTGCTCGTACTCCTTGATTATCGAGACCGTCGCGGCGAGCGAGAAGCCCTGGTTGAGCAGTTTCGCGGCGGTCCGGCCGACGGAGGTGGCGGCCTCGTTGACGATGTCGGTGACGGTCGCGATCCCGGCCATCGCGCCGGCGTCGACGAGACCGCGGCCCTGTTCGTAGGAGTCGCAGGCGTTGAGCAGGAACGCGCTGACGTTGACCTCCGAGAGGTGGCGGGTGTCGAGGTAGCCGTCGGTACAGCGGAGCCCCTCGTCGTCGACGTGGCCGATGTAGTGTAGGAAGTCCACGTCCGAGCGCAGGAGCTCGCGCATCTCCATCGCGGTCAGCTGCTCCCGGAACACGATGTCGAACTCGATCCAGTCGCGGGTGCCGTAGATCTCGGAGACGACGTTCTCGTCGGTCATCTCCTGGTCGTTGCAGACGACGGCGACCTCGATCTGCGGGTCCGTGGTGGGCTCGAAGTCCAGCCGCCGGTAGTAGGCGTCGACGGTCATCTTGCTCGCGCCGACAGGGAGCCCGTCGCCGACGTAGGCCTGTTCGATGCTGTCCGCGGGGTCCGGCCGGAAGATCTCCGGACTCGCGGTCGAGGACGACTCCGAGCGGGTCTTCGGGCGGGCACTCCGCCGGAGCGCACCGGGATTGTTCCTGAAAAAGGACTCGACCTGGTCGGTGAGTTCCTCCAGGGCCTCGTCGCGGGACTGGGGCGTGCTCGGACAGCGGACCACGGCCAGTTCGTTCGCGAGGAACGGGAGCGCGCTGACGTTCGCGGCGTCGGGCCGGACGTCGGCGGTGAGCTTCCACTTGGGAACCACGTCGGCCACCGCGTCGAAGGGCACGTCCAGATACGTCCGCAGTTGCTCGGCGAGCGGCTGCTCGTACACCTCGGCGAACTCGAGGTCGACCCGCGACTCGACCTCGGCCCGTTCGTGGAGGTCGACCTCGTAGTACCCCTCGGTGCGGGTGACGCAGTCCATGAGAAACACGTGTTTCAGGACGCGTTCGACTTCGACCTCGAAGCCGTCGTCGCCGTCGAGCGGGTACGACCAGCCCTCGCCGGCGATCCGCGGCGACGGGCCGGACTCGATCCGCGCTCCGGTGTAGTACGCCAGCGGGACGACGGGGTAGATGTACTCCTCTATCGGCGGGACCTCGATACCGACGCTGGTCGCCGGTCGCTCGATCGAACTCGGGATGTCCAGCTCCTCGCCGAGTTCCACGAGCGGCGGGTGCCCGCGGAGCGACGGGAACGAGCGCTCACAGCTGGTCGTCTTCAGCGCCGACCCGAGCGTCGAGAGCGCCGTCATCAGGTCCGACGGGTCGTCCGTGGTCGTCACGGTCGCCGCCGGCTGTTCGTGGACCGACCGCGCGCCGACGTGGATCCGGTCGGTCTCCGAGAGCGCGAGTCGGACGGTGTCCTCCATCGACGTGACCTCGATCCCGCCGTCGACGGCGAACTGCAGTTTCACCTGGGTAGTCGCCAGTTCGACGTTGTACCGGCCGGGCGGGAGACTCACCGACTCCCTGTCGTTGACCTCCGCGACGGTGTTGCCCGCCGGGTCGCGGATCCACAGCGGGACGAAGTAGGGCGTCTCGACGGCCGCGGTCCGCACGGTCGCACCGACGTCCGCCGGGAAGTGGAACCGGTCGGGGTCGCAGTCGTCGATACCGGGCTCGTCGGTCGTCAACAGCGAGAACTGGGTCTCCTGTATCGGGTCGACGACCTGGACGCCGTCGCGGCTCGGGTGCGCTCGGATCTGCGGTCGGGTTGCGTCCGGGTCGACGTTCATGGGTAGGGAGGGCTCCGTCGGCTCTCACGGTGGTAGGGGTGGACCCCACACCCAGCCCGCGCGAGCGAATAGGCGTGGGAACGCGGCCGGGAGAAAAAAGCCTGTTGGCCGCGAAAACATCTCAATCCGAGAAGAGACTGGTGTGTACGGGCGCGAACGAGGGGTCGTCGTCCTCGGGCGGCTCGTCGGTGTCGGTGACGGCCGTCCCCTCGACGCCGTCCGCGAGGAAGTCCGAGAGCGGCGGCCCGACGCTCTCCGGCTCGACGAGGAAGGCGTCGTGGCCGTGGTCGGACTCGACGAGGTGGTGGGCGACGGCCACGTCCGCCGCGCGGAGCGCGTCGGCCAGCTCCTCCGCCTGGGTGGGCGTGAAGTGCCAGTCGGCGGTGAAGGACATCACCAGCGCCTCGCCGTCGAAGGCGGCCAGGGCGTCCTCGTCGGACTCGAAGCCCGCCGAGAGGTCGTAGTTGTCCATCGCCCGCGTCAGGTAGAGGTAGGAGTTGGCGTCGAACCGCTCGACGAACGACTCGGCGTTGTAGTCGAGATACGACTCCACGTCGCGGTAGGGGAAGAAGCCGGCTGCCGGGTCGGTCGGGAACGACCGGGCGGCGTCGCGGCCGGCGGCCCGGCGGCCGAACTTCTGCTCCATCGAGGCCTTCGAGAGGTACATGACGTGGCCGATCTGGCGGGCGAGCGCCAGCCCGTCGGTCGGCTCGGGGCCCTCGCCGTAGTAGTCGCCGCCCTGCCAGTCGTCGTCGGTTGTGATGGCGCGGCGGGCGATGGCGTCCATGGCGAGACACTGCACGTCCAGCCGGGCCGCAGCGGCGATGGGGGCGATGCGCTCGACGTGGTCGGGGTGCTGTTTGGCCCACTCGATGACGTTCATGCCGCCGACGCTCCCGCCGACGACCGCGTGGAGGTGCGGGATCCCGAGCTCGTCGAGCAACTGCCGCTGGGCGTCGGTCCAGTCGGTGACGGTGACGGCTGGGAAGTCGGTCCCGTAGGGTTCGCCCGTCTCGGGGTTGGTGCTCTCCGGGCCGGTCGTGCCGTAACACGATCCCGGGACGTTGGCGCAGAGGACGTAGTACTCGCGGGTGTCGATGGCCTTGCCGGGGCCGACGATGTCGTCCCACCAGGCGCGGGCCTGGCCGTCGGTCCCCTCGTCGGCGTGGCGGCCGGCGACGTGGGCGCTGCCGGTCAGCGCGTGACAGACCAGCACCGCGTTGTCGCCGGTGAACTCGCCGTAGGCCTCGTAGGCCACTTCGAGTTCGGGGATCGAGCGGCCGCACTCGAACTCGAACTCGCCCAGCGAGACGGTGTCCCGTTCGACCTCCATCTACGAGTCACCCGGATTCGTCGGTCCGTCGCCGGCGCCCGTCCCGCCGTCCCCGTCGGTGCCGCCGCTCGCGCCGGCGTTCGCGCGCTCGATGGCGCCGTCGATGTCCGCGAGGATGTCCGCGGCGTCCTCGATGCCGACCGACAGGCGCACCAGGTCCGGCGTGACGCCGCTGGCGCGCTGTTCCTCGGGCGTGAGCTGGGCGTGGGTGGTGCTGGCGGGGTGGATGACGAGCGTCTTCGCGTCGCCGATGTTGGCGAGGAACTGCGCGAGGTCGGTCTCCTCGCAGAAGCGCTTGCCGGCCTCGAACCCCCCGGTCAGTCCGAACGCGACCATGCCGCCGTAGCCGCCTGCCAGGTACTCGCCCGCGTTGTCGTGGGTCTCGTGGGAGTCGAGCCCGGGGTAGGTGACCCACTCGACGCCGTCGTGGTCGGCGAGGAACTCGGCGACGCGCTGGGCGTTCTCGCAGTGGCGCTCCATCCGGAGTTCGAGCGTCTCGGTCCCCTGGAGGGTCGCCCAGGCGTCGAAGGGCTTCTGGCCGTCGCCCAGCGAGCGGACGGCGCGCTGGCGGGCGGCCACGGCGAAGGCCTCGTCGCCGAAGCGGTCGGCGAAGGTGACGCCGTCGAAGGCGTCGTTGGGCGCGCCCAGCTCGGGGAACTTCTCGGGGTACTCCGCCCAGGGGAAGGAGCCGCCGTCGACGATGACGCCCCCGACCGTCGTCCCGGAGCCGTGGATCCACTTGGTGGTCGACTCCCAGACGATGTCGGCGCCGTGGTCGAGCGGGTTACACAGCGCCGGCGTCCCGAAGGTGTTGTCGACGAAGACGGGCACGCCCCGCTCGTGGGCGACCGCGGCGATCTCTTCCATGGGGGGCGTCACCAGCGAGGGGTTGCCGATGGTCTCGTAGTGGACGTAGGCGGTGCGGTCGTCGATGGCCTCGGCGTAGGCGTCCGGATCGAGCGTGTCGACGAAGCGCGTCTCGATCCCGCGGCGGCTGCCCATGTTGGAGAGATAGGAGTGGGTGCCGCCGTAGATGGAGGAGGCGGTGACGACGTTGTCGCCCGAGCGAGCGAGGATCGAGGTCGCGGCGTCGAGGGCGGCCATCCCCGAGCCGGTGGCGACGGCGGCGGTCCCGTTCTCCAGCGCGGCGAGCCGGCGTTCGAGCGTCGAGACGGTCGGGTTGTCGAACCGCGAGTAGACGTTCCCCCCGTCGTCCAGCGCGTAGCGGTCGGCCGCCGTGTCCGCGTCCTCGAACACGTACGACGTGGTCTGGTAGATCGGCGGCGCCCGCGCCCCTGTCGCGGGATCGACCGCCTGGCCGGCGTGGACGCAGCGAGTCCCGAAGGCGTACGGATCGGTCATGTGTGTCGTGCATATATCTCCAAACATCTATAACCACGAGTTACGGCAAATATCTCAGTGAGAGAGGTTCCCACGCGGAGGTGGGCGGACGCGGAGCCAGCGAGCGAGGAGCGGTCGGGTAGGCGGGAGGTGAGAGAGAGGACCCAGTCGCGGCTCACGCCCGCTCGGTGTCGAGGACGGCCAGCGAGCGGTCGACGGTCACGTCGAGGCGGTCGTCGCCCGCCTCGACGGGGACGGTCACGCGGAGCGGGTCGCGCTCCGCCACGGCGATGTCGTCGGGGTCGCAGGCGTCGACGGTCCACAGCGGGTCGGTCAGCAGGTCGGGGGCGTTGGCCGCGACGAACGGCAACACGTCGCGGTGGTAGGTCAGGACCTCGGGCAGGTCGGTGCAGAAGAAGTTCTTGCAGTACGAGCAGTGGTGGACGACCGCCGGGCCCGGCATCGCCTGTTCGAGTTCGCTGGACTTCTCGTCGTCGGGCACCACGTCGTGGTACATCTCGCTCGCGCAGGTGGGACACACGTCGCCGGCGACGGTCATGAGGTCCCGCCGCGCGTAGACGTTCGCCGCCCACAGCACCGCGTCGGGGTCGTTCGACCGGATCGCGCCCGGCGGGAGGTGGTACTTGAACGCGAGCGCCCCGCAGTCGGGACAGCGCACGACGAGCATGCTGTTGCGGTAGGTCGCCTCCAGCCGCCCGTCACACTCGGCGCACCCGGCGTCGGCGGGGAACGGCTCGACGGTCGTCCGGTCGGTGAAGCTGTCGGCCTTGATCGCCTGGTAGAGGATGACCCCGGGGTACAGCAGGCCGTAGCCCTCGTCCTTTTCCTTGACGAACACCCCCAGCAGCTCCTGGAGGTGGTAGTTGAACCGGCCGCTGTCGGACACGTCACAGCGCCGGCGAAGCTCCTCGAACGGCAGCGGGCGGGGCTGGCTGCCCTCCTTGGCGTCGCCGAGTTCCAGCAGGATGGAGACGCGCAGTTCGTTGCCCAGCAGGGAGAACGCCTCGGCGGGCGGGACCGACCGTCGCTCGGAGACCTGGAAGGCGTCGGTCATCGCCACACACATCGCGCGGCCGACCACTTAGCCCTGTCTCTCGGGCGAGCGCGAGCCGCGGCGGCCCATCGGGGGTCGTCCGCCCGAAAGCACTTGTGTCGCCGACAGGTCCCCGTCGATATGGGCCGCTTCGGTGACTTCGCCGCCATCTGGTTCGGGGCGCTCGTCGTCCTGAACTTCGCCGTCTTCCCCGCCCTCGGCGCGCCGTTCGGTATCTACGTCGAGACCGTCGTGTCCGCCCTCGCCGGGTTCGCCCTCGCAGCCGTGCTGGTCTTCCACCGGGGCGTGTCGCTGCCGACGGTCGTCGGCTCGGCGTGACGGCGGCGACCGGCCGGCGAGTCGTCGGGCGTCCGTCACCCGCCGCCGCGTCCGTCCGGCTTATGGCGCTGGCCGTCCCTCGGGGAACCGATGGCACCGTGGTACGCCTGGGCGCCGTGGGGCGGCGAGTTCCAGGTCGCCCGGCTGCTCCTCCAGCGGGGGATCGCCGCGACGTACCTGGTCGCCTTCCTCGTCGCCGCGCGGCAGTTCCGCCCCCTCGCCGGCGAGGACGGCCTGCTCCCGCTCGGCCAGTACGTCGAGCGCTACGAGTTCCGCGAGAAGCCCTCCCTGTTCTACTACCTCGACAGCGACCGCGCGCTCGCCGTCGGCGCCTGGCTCGGCGTCGCGCTGGCCGCCGCGGCGCTTCTCGGCCTCCCCGGCCGGTTCGGCCTCGGCGCCTACCTCGCCGTCTGGACCGCGATGTGGGCGCTGTACCTCTCCTTTGTCAACGCGGGCGGGACCTTCTACGGCTTCGGCTGGGAGTCGATGCTCTGCGAGGCGGGCTTCCTCGCCATCTTCCTCGGCGCGCCCGACCTCGTCGCGCCGGCCGTCGTGGTCTACCTCTTCCGGTGGGTCGAGTTCCGCAACATGCTCGGCGCCGGCCTCATCAAGATCCGCGGCGACGACTGCTGGCGCGATCTCACCTGCATGGACTACCACTACGAGACCCAGCCGATGCCCAACCCCCTCTCGTGGGTCGCCCACCGCCTGCCCGACCGCTTCCACCGCGTCGAGGTGCTCTGCAACCACGTCGTCGAACTCCTCGTCCCCGTCCTCTACTTCGGCCCGCCCCGCGTCGCCGCCGCCGCGGGCCTGGCCACCGTCGGCTTTCACCTCTGGCTGATGCTGACCGGCAACTTCGCCTTCCTCTCGTTTCTCAGCATCGTCCTCGCCGGGAGCCTCTTCGCGGACGCCGTCGTCGCCGGCGCGCTCCCCGCGGGCCTGTCCCTCCCGGTTCCCGACCCCGGCGCGCTCGCACCGCTCCCGCTGTGGTTCCAGGTCGCCGTCGCGGCGCTGGTCGTCCTCGTCGCCGCGCTGAGTTACTACCCGGTCCGGAACATGGTCTCCTCGTCGCAGGCGATGAACCGCGCGTTCGACCCCCTCAATCTCGTCAACACCTACGGCGCGTTCGGGTCGATCACCCGCACCCGCTACGAGATCGTCGTCCAGGGGACCGACGACGCCGTCGTGACCGACGACACCGAGTGGGAGACCTACGAGTTCCCCGGCAAGCCCACCGACCCCGGGCGGTTGCCCCCGCAGTGGGCGCCCTATCACCTCCGGCTGGACTGGCAGCTGTGGTTCGCCGCGATGGCCCCCTCGCCGGCCCGCCACCCGTGGTTCGTCCACTTCCTCGCGAAGCTACTCGCCGGCGACGACGGCGCCCGCTCGCTGCTGCGGACGGATCCCTTCCCCGACGAACCCCCGGAGCACGTCCGCGCGCTCCGGTATCGTTACGAGTTCACCGACCTCGGCGAACTGCGCGAGACCGGCCGGTGGTGGCGCCGCGAGCGCGTCGGCACCTACTACGGCCCCGTCTCGCTCGACGACTCGCGGTTCCGGCTCCAGTTGCAGCGCCGCGGCTGGGACGTGCCCGAACCCGAGCGGGAGCGCGACGACAGACCCACCGCGGCGAGCGAGACCGCACGGGTCGCCGACGCCGAGTGACAGACCGCACGCCGCCGGGGTCCGCGGCCGTCGCGGAACGTATCCCGCACGTAGGCGGCGTATTACCCGGTCGCGAGCGGTATCAGGTCGAACATAACGAAGGGGCCGTCGGTTGCACAACCGGTATGCTCGTCTCCGAGTCGCAGCTGCTCAGGGCGTGGCGGACCGTCGCCTTCGTCGGTCACTTCTCGGGCGTGGAGTCGCTGTCCTCGCGTGGCACGAACAAGATCGTCGCCTACCACTCGGTGGGCGGCGGCTTCCACGACGACATCGCCCCCGACCGCCTCCGCCGCGACATCGAGTACCTCGACACGCACTACGAGCTCGTCGACCTCCCCGCGGTGAGGGAGCCGAGCGACGAGAAACGGATCGCCCTCATCTTCGAGGACGGCTACCGCGACTTCGCCGAGCACGTCGTGCCCGTCCTCCGCGAGTACGAGGTGCCCGCGACCGTCTTCGTGATCGCCGACGCCATCGACGACCCGTCGTTCACCCACAACGACCGCTTCGACTACGAGTACATGGACCGCGGGGACCTCCTCGCGCTCCTCGACGAGGACCTGGTCACCATCGGCAACCACACGCGGACCCACCCGAAGCTCGCCGAGGTCCCGCCCGACCGCCTCGAACGGGAGATCGTCGGCGCCAAGCGCCGCCTCGAACGGGCGCTCGGTGTCGACATCGACCGATTCAGCTACCCGTACAACAGCTGCGACGAACACGCGGCCGAACTCGTCCGCGAGTCCCACGACATCGGGGTCGCCGGCCGCGGCCGCCGCGAGTACCTCTCGGCGGACACCGACCCGGAGGCGGTCCCGCAGGTCAACGGCGCCAACCCGTTCTGGGAGGTGCGCTGGGACCTCTCCGACGCCGGCACGTTCGTCGGCTCCGTCGCCGACCGCCTCGTCGGCCGGGCGGTCTGAGCGAGCGCGCGGCGAAGCGACTCACCGAACGGAGCGGCGAAGTGGAAAACGCCACCGCCAGGACTCGAACCTGGGACAACCTCGTGTCTGCGGCACGCAGGTACCCTGCGCACCCTAACAGCGAGGTGCTCTACCAACTGAGCTACGGCGGCACGCATCCCACCATAGCCGGAGTTATTGTATAGGGATTTCGCTTTGCCCTCGCCACGACACGGAGTCACGTACGGCGATTCGACCGACGGGCTCCCCCTCGCGACACACCGGACCGGTTTTCACCGCCCCCGAACAACGCGGAGCCATGAGCGACGAGTTCGACGCCGTCGTCGAACGGGTTCGCGAGCGGGTGACGCCCGACGACGACGAGCGCGAGCGCCTCGATAGGGTCGTCGCGGACCTGCGCGAGCGCGCCCGCGAGGCCGTCGCGGACCTGCCGGTCGACGCCGAGGTGATCCAGGTGGGGTCGACGGCCCGGGACACGTGGCTGGCCGGCGACCGCGACGTGGATCTGTTCGTCTCGTTCCCGACGGGCGTCGACCGCGCGGACCTCGAATCGTACGGCCTCGAAGTCGGCCACGCGGTCCTCCCGGACGGCCACGAGGAGTTCGCCGAACACCCCTACGTCAAGGGGACCTACGAGGGGTTCGACGTGGACCTGGTCCCCTGCTACGCGGTCGCCGAGGCCACCGCGACCCGGTCGGCGGTCGACCGCACCCCCTTCCACACCGAGTACCTCGCCGACCGGATCGACGCCGACCTGGCGGGCGAGGTGCGGGTCGCCAAGCAGTTCCTCACGGGGATCGGCGTCTACGGGAGCGACCTCCGGACGCGGGGCTTTTCGGGCTATCTGACCGAGCTCCTGGTCCACGAGTACGACGGCTTCCGGCCGTTCGTCGCGGCCGCGGCCGACTGGCACCCGCCCGTCGAGTTCGACCCCGAGAACCACGCACAGGAATCCTTCGACGACCCGCTGGTCGTGATCGACCCGACCGACCCCGAGCGCAACGTCGCAGCAGTCTGCTCGGCGGAGGCGGTCGCGCGACTCCAGCACTACGCCCGCGAGTTGCTCGCCGACCCGCGGGAGGACCTGTTCGTCCCCGACGACCCCGATCCGCTCGACCCGGAGGCGGTCGTCGACGCCGTCGAGCGCCGCGGGACCGCGCCGGTCGCTATCCGGTTCGACGCTCCGGACATCGTCGACGACCAGCTGTACCCCCAGCTCGACCGGTCGCTGGAGGGTCTCGTCGGCGAGCTCGACCGCCGGGGGTTCGACGTGCTGCGGGCGGCCGCGTGGGCCGACGAGACGGTCGTCTTCCTCGCCGAACTCGCGGTCGCCGAGCGGCCGGCCGTCGAGCGCCACGAGGGGCCGCCGGTCCACGTCCGCGACCACGCCGGGGGGTTCTACGACGCCTACGCCGACGAGCCCGCCGCGCCGGACGACGGGACGGCTGGCACCTACGGTCCGTTCCTCGACGGCGACCGCTACGTCGTCGAGCGGCCCCGCGAGTTCGAGACCGCCGTCGGGCTGCTGGAGAGCGACGCCGTCTTCGACGTGGCGCTGGGCGCGCAGGTCGAGACGGCTATGCGGGAGAACTATGCGGTGCTATCGGGCGAGGCGGTGGGCGCGCTCGCCGACGAGTTCGGCGTCGAGCTGGCGCGGTACTTCGACCCGCGGCCCTGACGGGCGCGCGACTGCGGCCGGTCCCCGGGGTCGCGCTGCAACTGTTCCCCCGGATTCGCGGCTGCGGCCGCTCCCTGTCCGGGCCGGAATAAAAGCACTCGACACGGCCGACCCCGACGGGCGGGGTCACTCGGTGTCGATAGCGTAGAGCCGCTGGCGGGCGTCCGCCGGGTAGATCCGCTCCTCGACGAGGCCCGTCTCCGTCAGGTCCGACAGCGCGCTGCGGACGCTGCGCTGGGAGAGCCGGGTCTCCTCGGCGAGCGTCTTCTGGGTCAGTGGGCCTTCGTACTCGAGGACCGTGTACACGAACTTCGCGCTCGGTGTCAGATCGTCGAGTTTCGATTCCCAGTCACGATACGTTTGTTCCGTACAACAGCACACGGGGAAAGGTCACCAACAGCACGGTTCCGCACACACCCATGTATAGGTTTCCGCGGCGCGTTGATGTGTAGGCCGGTACCCATCAGATCACGGACTGATACTCGCGCGTCGCTCGTCCCTCGCTGGACTGATAGACCGGCGGGTGCCACAGTAGTCGGATGCCGGTCCGCCGAAGAGTTCGCTCCGCGCGGGGCGGTCACTCGTCGACGAGGTCGAACCCCTGGGCGCGCACGTCGTCGATGACCTGGCGAGCGGCGTCCTGGACGTCCTCGTCGGGTTCGGCCGGGGTGTAGCCGTCGAACACCTCGTGGACGGTGCGGATGCTCTCTGTCAGCGTGTCGAGCCCGTACCCGCCTTCGAGGACGAACCCGAGGCCGGCGCCGATGCGGTCGGCGAACGCGTCGACGCGCTCGGCGAGCAGGCCGTAGCCCTCCGTGGAGACGCGCATCCGCGAGATGGGGTCGTGCTCGTGGGCGTCGAAGCCCGCGGAGACGAGCACCAGGTCGGGGTCGAACGCCTCGAACGCCGGGAGGATCAGGTCGTCGACGGCGGCGAGGTAGCCGCTGGTGGTCGTCCCCGGCGGGAACGGGACGTTCATCGTCGTCCCCCGGGCGTCGCCGGTCCCGGTCTCGCTCGCGTCGCCGGTGCCGGGGTAGATGCCGTCCTCGTGGACGGAGACGAAGAACACGTCCCCGCGGTCGTCGAAGATGTCCTGGGTGCCGTTGCCGTGGTGGACGTCCCAGTCGAGGATAGCGACGCGGTCGGCGCCCAGCGAGTCGAGGGCGTGCTGGGCGGCGACGGCGACGTTGTTGAAGAAACAGAAGCCCATCGCGTCGTCGTAGACGGCGTGGTGGCCCGGCGGCCGCCCGAGTGCGAAGGGGGTGTCGCGCCCGTCGGCGCCGTCGAGCGCCTCGTCGGCGACCCAGTTGGCCATGCCGGCGGCGGCCAGGGCGGCGTCCCAGGTGGCCTCGACGGCGACGGTGTCGGCGTCCCAGTCGCCGCCGCCGTCGGCGCAGAAGTCCTCGACCGAGTCGACGTAGTCGGCGTCGTGGACGGCCGCGACCTGCTCGACGGTCGCGTCCTCCGGGGAGACGTACCTGACGCCGTGGCTCTCCGAGAGGCCCTGCCGGATGGCGCGCAGGCGGTCGGGGCTCTCGGGGTGGCGCTTGCCGGTGTCGTGGTCGAGACAGGCCTCCCGGTAGCCGAAGTTCATGCGGTCACTCGTAGTACTCGCTCAGTCGAAAGTAGGCCTCGACGTCCTCGGCCTTGACGGTCCGCCGGTCGGCGTGGCGCGCCAGGTCCGCGGCCGCCGCGGCCACCTCGTCCGCGAACCCCTCCAGCTCGGCCGCCAGCGCGAGGCGGGCGTCCATCGAGACCCGGTAGTCGTCGATGTCGAGGCGGGCGATGCGGTCGACCGGGGCGATCGGCAGTTCCAGATCGTCCTTGTCCCCGGCGGGCTCGGTCCCGAAGTCCGACGCCATCAGCGTCTTCCGCCCGTCCGCGGTCGCGACGTCGGCCGCCTCGACCGCCCGCTCGGCCCCCCGCCGCTGGATGCGACGAGCGAGTTCCTCGGCGGCCTCGGCGCTGACCCGCAAACTCCCGGCGTTGCGCCGGATGATCGTGTCGACCGGCGCGAACGGTAGCTCGACGCTCATAGAACACAAGCCGGTCGTTCCGGCCTTAAGCGTTTCCGAAACCCGCTCTCGGCCATCGATAGCGGTTCGAGGCCCGCGCCACGCACCCACGGCTCCGACAGCGACGCCGTGAACGGCCGCGAGCGGCGCTGGCCCGCTAGAACACGTCGTCGGCGTCCAGCCGGTCGTCGACCATCGCGCCCCGGGCGGTCACTTCCTGCCCGAGCGTCAGCGCCGCGTCCGTCTCGACCTGCATCGTCTCCTGGCCGTCGTCCAGGATCACCGGATCGCCCGTCTGGACGACCGTCCCCGTGAACTCGACTTCCTCGGCCGCGGCCGCCGCGGCGCCGCCGTCGGCACCTCCGCCCGCGGATCCCGCATCGCTCGACGCGCTGGCGCTGCTCGCGTCCGTCTCGCCGCCGTCGTCGCCATCGTCGTCGCCGGTGAACGCACCGAGGCCGGCGGACTCGGAGCCGCCCGACCCGCCGTCGTCGCCGCTCACACCGCCGGGCGAGGGCGCGGCCGAGCCCGCCTCGGTGTTCTCGTCGAGGACGACCACCGTCGACTGCCAGCCCGCCGACGCCTCCAGGTCGTCCTGCCAGCCGTCCTGGATCTCCGCGTCGGCGACGAACACCTCGTCGCCGGGCGCGATCTCCTTGTCCGCCTTCTCGCCCCACAGCGCCACCCGGATGTCGCCCGTGTCGTCCTGCACGCGGATGTTCCGGACCTGCCCCTCCGAGCCGTCGTCGCGGTCGAACGTGCGCTTGGGGTCGGCCGACCGCACCACGCCCGCCAGGTCGACCACCTGGTCCATCTCGACGGCGTCGATGGCGTCTGCCTCCGGCGTGAACTCGACGGTCTCGTCGATCTCGTCGACCGCGCCGCGGTCACCGACGTGCAGCTCCAGGTCGCCCTCCCGCTCGCGGACGTAGCCGTCGACCACCTCGACCGCGGTGCCGGGCTCCAGCTCCTCGGCGCGGTCGGCCCGGTCGTCCCACATCGTCACGCGCACGCGCCCGGTCTCGTCGCCCAGCAGGAAGTTCGCCACCTTCCCCTCCGTCCCGTCGTCGCGGTCGAACGTGCGGACCGACTCCGTCTCCAGGACGATCCCCCGGACGTTCACGTCGGACTGGCCCATCGTCAGCGCGTCGACGGTCGACCCCTCCCCCAGGTCGACATCGATCTCGGCGTCCTCGTCCGGTTCGGCCTTGTCGACGGAGACTTCGAGGCCGTTGTAGCCGTCCTTCGGCCGGCCGGCGATCCGGAGGACCTGTCCCTCCTCCAGCTGGCCCTCGGCGACGGAGGCGGCCTGCTCGTCCCAGAAGGCGAGCCGGACAGTGCCGGTCTCGTCGGCGGCCTCGACGTTGACGACGCGGCCCTCCTCGTCCTCGCCGTCGCGTTCGAACGTGCGTAACTCGCCGATGGAGACCACCTTCGCGAGGAACTTCACCTCGTCCATGCCCGGTTCGATGTCCGCGACGGTGTCGACCTCCCCTTCGTTGAGCTCGTGGGCGATCAGCATCGCCGCCGTCTCCTCGTCGGCGAGCCCGCCCATCTGCTCGACCTTCTGTTCGACGGCCTCGCGGAACTCCTCCTCGGAGACGTCCGTATCGAGATCCGCGTAGACCTCCTCGATCGCTCCCATTAGTCTAGCATTGGGCATGGTTGCACTCCGCTTAAGCGTTGTCGTTGCCTCGCTACCCCGCTCTCGTCGCTCGATTTCGGGGCCGGCCGGCCCGCCGACCGCACCGGCGCGCTGACCCGCCGCCTCGCCGCTGTCGCGGTCATACCCCGAGGTGGTCCGGGCTTCCGGTATAAGTTCGAGGGTCGGCCGATGCGGTCAGCCGCCGTGAGGGGACGGCGGTCCAGTGTGGTGCGGTCGGCGCGCGCTGGAGCGCGCTCTCGTGCGCGCGACGGTAGCCGCGCGAGGTCTTCGTGAACTGTGTGAACGAAGGCTCGTCGGAGCGTGCTCCGACGGTGGATTCGCGACTCGCGTGTCGCGAATCGGCTGGGGAGGCTCGTGGCCCGTTGCGGTGCTGTGCGGGGCGGTTGTGGCGCCGTGCGTCCCTGGCGTCCACGCGAACGTGTGAGCGCGGGCTCGGGAGAGCTTGCTCTCCCGGCGGACTGAACGGGCGAGGCGCGCTCGCGCCGCCAGTCGCCTGAGCGACCCCTACCCGAAGCGGCCGCACGGCTGCGAGGGTATGTCGCTCAGCGACCGCGAGCGCGGCGAGGGCTTTCAGCGCCTGCTGTCGGCTGCGGTACTGATTCCAGCTAGCGAGCACGGGGAGGAGCCTGCACCACGTGCCGACGGGTACAGCCACCTCCGACGGACCCTATCGCGTCGTCGAGGTGACGCGCGTGTCCTCGCCGTCGTGGGCGTGGACCACGACGACCTCCCGGGGGAGCGCGCCGTCGAACGCGACCGTCGCCTCGTAGTCGATCTCGGTGATGCACTGGGCGCACATCGTGTCCGTGCCGGCGTCGGACTCCGAGCCGACGACGACGGTCGCCGTGCCGCCGTCGAGACGCACGTCCGACAGGACGGCCGTGTAACACGCGTCCGACCCCCAGGTCGTCCCGGTCACCGTGACCGTCCCGTCGCTCCCGTCGAAGTCGACCGAGGCCTCGTCGGTCTGAGTTCCACAGCCGCTGTCGGTGACGTCGAGCGACGAGTCGGTCACGCCGCCGGGCGTCGCCGACGGCTCGCCGTCGGGCGTCTCGCTCGCCGTCTCGGCCGGCGAGTCGCTCGGCGTGGCGCTCGGGTCGTCGGTGCCGCCGGGGTCCGGTTCGGTCACGATGTCGTCGCTCCGGTCGGTCGGGGTCGCCGCCGGCCGGTCGGTGTCCGTGGAACCGCCGGCGGGCGTGTCGGTCGGAGTATCGACTGGTTCGTCGGTATCGGTCGGCTGATCGCCCGATCCGTCGGACAGACAGCCGGTCAGGGCGAGCGTGCCCGCGGCGCCGAGGCCGCGGAGGAGGGCGCGTCGCTTCACGACCGGAGAGAGGCGCGTCGAAATAAAGGGCCTTGTCGACGGTCAAGCGACCCTTTGACACTGCCCGGACGGATCGTAACCCCTTTACAATCAACCGCGGTACGTAGGAGTGAGTCCGGATAGGGTAGTGGACTATCCTCTTGGCTTGCGGAGCCAGGGACCGGCGTTCAAATCGCCGTCCGGACGTTTCCTCTCCGACGCAACTCCCGGAGCGCCGCGTCCATCCGTCGAGTCGCGGCGTCAGGCGAACTTCCCGACGAGGAAGCCGCCGACGCCGCCGAGCGCGGCGTTGATCGCCAGCGCCAGGAGTTCGCCGGCGACGATGATCCCGACGAGGACGGCGCCGCCGGCGAGCTGGCCGATCGCGTCGGCGCCGGCGAGGAACCCGCCGGCGACGAAGACGAGCAGCGGGGCGGTCAGCGCCCACCCGACCAGGCCGGCGGCGGCGCCGACGCGCACGCCGGCGTCGTCGTCGCCGAGGAGGTACGCCGCGGCGCTGCCGCCCGCGATGGCCGACCCCGGAACGAACGAGACCAGGGCCGTCACGGCGGCGCCGTAGACGGCACAGGCCCGGAAGGTCGCGGTCGTGCCGCCCTCGCGGTCGACCCGGCGGCGGGTGCGCCGGCGCGCGACGACGAACGCCGCGGCGGCGCCGACCAGCACCAGTCCGGTCACGACGAGCCCGGCCGCGAGCCAGTCGACGAACGGCACCCCGGCGGTGACGGCCTCCGCGGGCGTCAGTCCGTTCACCTCCACCTCCTCGCTGGTGACGAAGTCGGTGAGCAGCGCCCGGTCGACGCGGGCGTACAGTCCGACCCCGACCGCCGACAGCACGAGCCCGATAGCGCCGGCGACGAGGCCGAGCAGCCAGTCGGCCACCGCCGGCACGGGGTCGCGCCCCTCGGTCGGTCCGTCGGCGTTCGGTCGATCCACATCGCGCACGGTGTCTACGTCCGTCATACCTACCGATAGAGGCCCGAAGGGGGTATACCCCACAGCCGCGCTTCACGGTCGGCAGTGGGGCGAATCGTTTAAGTGGTTCGAGCGGACGCGCCGGGGAACCAGTGCGGTCGCGTGAGCCGATCACCCCCAGAGATTAGTCGCGAGCGGCCGACTTCGGGGTATGGAGCGAGTCAGTTTCGACGACGCCGAGACGTACGAGCCCGAGGAGGGGTGGCGCCGCGTCGCGCTGGCGGGCGACGACGACGTGAGCCTGGAGTGGTTCGAGAAGCCGCCCGGTCACTCCTCGCCGACCCACGACCACGAGAACGGGCAGGTGTGTCTCGTCCTCGACGGCGAACTCACCGTCCACACCGACGAGGCCAGCGAACGCCTCGAACGGTACGACTCCGTGTGGCTCGACCCCTGGGAGTCCCACCGCGTGGCGAACGAGGGCGAGGAGACCGCCGTCGGCCTCGACATCTTCGTCCCCGGGCGCTCGTTCGACTTCTGGACCGACCGCGAGGAGTGAGCGCGGACGCGAGCGCCGCTCCGGAGTACCCCGCATGCCCCGACAGCACGCTCCCGGCACTGTCGCGGAGCGTTTAACCCCCCTCCCTCCGAGGGTCCGCCCGATGACACTCCGACACACTGCGCTGCGCGTCGAGGACGTGGAGGCGAGCGTCGACTTCTACGCGGACCTGCTGGGCTACGAGGTGCTGCGAGAGTTCGAGACCGACGACGGCACGCGCAACGTCTTCGTGGGCGACCCCGCCGACGCGGACACCGACGACCCCGCGGCCATCCAGTTCGTGGAGGCCGGCGGGCCCGTCGAGACGGGCGACTTCGAGCACGTCGCGCTGACCGTCGACGACGTGGACGCCGCGGTCGAATCCCTGGACGACGAGCGAGTCGACGACGGGCCGATCACGATGGAGGAGTTCGACTCCCGGGTCGCGTTCGTCACCGGCCCGGAGGGCTGGGGGATCGAACTGGTCGAGGACCTGTAGCCGGCGCGGCCCCGCCCCTTTTCGGGCCCGCCCGCGAACTCGCGGTATGGACGAGTCGATACGAGCGCGAGCCGGGCGGGCCTTCTGGGAACGCCACGCCAATCCCTGGAGCGGGTGGTCGCGGACGCTGACGCTGCCGGCGCTGCTGTACGCGGTGTACCACCGCCGGTGGCGGCTGCTCGCCGCGACGGTCGCGTTCACCCTGTTCAACCCGGTCCTCTTCCCGAAACCCGACGACGCCGACGCGTGGATGACGAAGGTGGTCCTCGCCGAGCGGCGCTGGCGGGCGACCGGCGACGACCTCGGTGCGCTCCACTTCCTCAACGTCGGAAACGCCGCCGCGACGCTGTACGCCGTCTACGCCGCCGCCCGCCAGGACACCGGCGGCGCCACGGTCGCGGGCGCGCTCGCGATGACGCTGAAACTCGCGTTCGTCGACGCGCTGGTCCGGCGCTACGAGGGCGACCTGGACGCGCTGCCTGCCGAGCGCGGCGGCTCGACCGACGGCGAGGGCGACGGCGACCGCGACTGACCGCCGCGCCGTCGCCCGACGGACCCCACGCTTATTGCGGTCTGCTACCAAATCGCTCACGTGTCGACCACAGTGCCATCGGAACGACTCGCAGAGTTCCTCTGGGAACGACACGCCAACCCCTGGAGCGGGTGGACGCGCGTGTTCGCGTTCCCGGTGCTGGTGTACGCCGTCCTGACGCGGCGCAGACGGCTGCTGGTCGCGGCGGTCGCGGCCATCGCGGTCAACCCGGTCGTGCTCCCCCAGCCCGACGACGCGCAGGCCTGGACCAGCGACGTGATCCAGGCCGAGCGCTACTGGGTCGACCACGGCAAACACGGCGCCGTCCTCCGGTCGCTCGACGCCGCGACGCTCCCCGTGACCGTCGGCGCGCTGTACGCCGCCTACCGCCGCAAACCGCGGTCGACCGCCGTCCTGACCGCCCTCTCGATGGCGCTGAAGTTCGCGTTCGTCAACGCCCTCGTCCGCCACTACGAGGCCGAAACCGAGGACGAGGACGACGCCGCGACGACCGCGACGGGGGGCGTCGACGCCGACGCCCCCGACGAGGCCGGCCCGTAGGTGTTTTCGCCCCGGCGGCCCGACCCGTGCCCATGGACGCGCAGCTGCGGGCGGGCGTCGCCGTCTACAACGCCGGCCACTACCACGCCGCCCACGACGCCTGGGAAGAGCAGTGGCTCGCCCTCGACGAGGGCGACGACGAGCGCTTTCTCCACGGGCTCATCC
Organism: Halosimplex halophilum; assembly: GCF_004698125.1. Taxonomy (NCBI): domain Archaea; kingdom Methanobacteriati; phylum Methanobacteriota; class Halobacteria; order Halobacteriales; family Haloarculaceae; genus Halosimplex; species Halosimplex halophilum. The sequence goes on along the minus strand of NZ_SRHV01000005.1, from coordinate 738,177 downwards.
AGTTCACCGCCGCCGTCCACCACGCCCGCGAGCGCAACTGGTCGGGCGCCGTCGGCCTCGCCGAGAGCGGCGGCGAGTACCTCGCCGACCTCCCCGCCGACTACCGCGGCGTGAACGTCGGCCGCGTCCGCGAGTACCTCGCCGCCCTCGCCCGCGACCCCGAGCGCATCGAGCGGGCGCCCGCCCCCGCGCTCACCCGCGCGGGCGAGGCGCTCGCGCTCGCCGACCTGGACTTCGAGTCGGCCGCGGTGGCCGCCGAAGTGCTCGCCGAGGACCTGGGATACGACGAAGACACCGTCGAGCGAGCCGTCGAGTACGCTCGCGCGGACCTCGAAGCGGGCGAGGAGGGCAGCCGGTTCGTCACCTTCCTGCTGGATTTCGTCCGCGACCCCGACAGCCGGGGGATCGTCGCCCAGCGGCTCTCCGAGCACGTCGACCGCCGGGAGCGCCGCGAGTCCGACGTGGACGGGCTGTTCGACGAGCGGTGACCCGCCGACCCCTCCCCGTTCGACGCCGCCCGCGACCGATCGCAGTCAACTGTTTTCCGCGCGGACGCCCTACCTCGACCCATGTCCGACGACGACCACGCGGCCGACGAATCGCCCGCCGAGGGGTCCGAAGACGAACCGGACGACGCCGAGGAGGCGTTCGAGAGCGAGCGGACAGCGACGCGAGCCGAGGCGGCCGCGGTCCTCCGCGGCCTCGCGGACGGGGTCGACGCCGGCGCGGTGGCGCTCGGCGAGGGCGAGGACGCGCTCGCCGTGGCGGTCCCCGACAGCTTCGAGTTCGAGGTCGAGTACGAGCGCGAGGACGACGAGGTCGAGATCGAGGTCGAACTGGAGTGGGCGCCCGGCGACGAGCCCGCGACACCCGAGGCCGTCGCGGCAAGTGACGACGCGGACGAGTCGGAGCCCGAACCGAAGGACGGAGCGGACGCCGACCGACCGGCAGTGGAGACGGCGACGGTCGCCGCGGCCGGCGCCGATACCGACGAGGAGAGCGAGAGCGAGACTGGGGATGGAGACGATGCTGGCGCCGGTGACGGGGACGAGGTGGACGAGCCCGTCTCCGGCAGCGAGGAAGTCGAATCGCCCGTCGCGGCCGCGGCGCCGGTCGTGAGCCAGGCGCGGTTCGAGCTGTTCCGCGACCGGGCCGACGAGTGGCGCTGGCGGCTCGTCCACCGGAACGGCAACGTCATCGCGTCCAGCGGCGAGGGCTACACCCGCAAGCACAACGCCGAGAAGGGCATGCGCAGCGTGATGGCCAACGCGTCCGGCGCCGAGGTCGTCGAGGACTGAGCGGCGTCTCCGCCGTCGCCGGTCCACCGCGGGGACGCGGCGCCGCCGGTGGCTTTGAGACGGTGGCGCCCTAACCGTCACGCATGGAATCCAACGTCGGCGGACGCGACCGCATCGCCCGCGGAATCGTCGCGGTACTACTGACCGTCGTCGCGGTGAAGGCGCTGGCCAGCGGCAGGCGCTCGCGGGCCGTCCTGCTGGGTGTCGCTGCCCTCGGTCTGGGAATCAACGCCGTGACCTGCTTTTGCGGGCTGAATCGCGCGCTCGGGATCGACACGACGACGGAGTGACCGAAAACAAGCGTTATCAGTCTGTTCGCACTCGTACCGGTGTGCCCACTTGCCGGAACTGCGACGCCGTCGTGACGAAATCGTACGTTCGCGTGTTCGCGCCGAACGGGATGGACCAGCCCCGCGTCTGCCCGAACTGCGAGGACAAGACCCGCGACAAGGGCGACGTGCGAACCAAACGGAACTGAACGGCCGGTCCCGCGGTCGCCGACCGCGGACCCGCGTCGGGAATCCTTCGGTCCGAGTAGTCGTCGGTCCCCTGTCCTCGGAAGTCCGGCCCGCCGGAATCGACTGAGACGCGACGCCGCGCCGTCAGGACCGCCGCGTGGCCGCGACTGCCGCGAGCGCGAGCGCGGTGACGGCCAGCCCGAGACCGAAGCCGGCCCCGGACCCGCTGGCCGTCGTGTCTACCAGGTCGCTTTTCTCCTGTACGTCCGGGTCGTTCGGCGCGTAGTCCTCCGAATCGATCACGCCGTCGCCGTCGCTGTCCTGAACGTCGTCGCCGTCACCGGCCGCCGGAGCGTCGGTCGCCTCGCTCGACGAGTCGCCCGGTTCCGACGCCGACTCCGTCGCGGTCGCCGAGAGCGTCTGGACCGGGGTCGGCGTCGCAGTTGCCGTGGGCGTGGGCGTCGCCGTGGCCGTCGGGGCCGGCGTAGCGGTCGGGGTCGGCGTGGGCGTAGCGGTCGGCGTTGGCGTCGGGGTCGGCGTGGCCGTCGAGCCGTCAGATGCGGGATACCACTGGTGTTCGTTGTTCTGACTGATCGTGAAACTCCAGTTGTACTCGCCGTAGAACCGGCCCTCCTCGGACATCCGGAGACAGACCGGCCCGTCCGATTCCGCGTAGAACTTGAACGACGCGTTCTCCGACGAGTCGGAGACGGTGAGGAAGTCCAGTCTGTCGTTGTACTCCTCGACGTTCCGCTGTTCGGTCACCGAGGTACCCAGCGGGAGAGCGAACGTGAGCCGCCGTTCCTCGTCCCCGATGTCCCCGTGGTGGATAGTCACGGCGAAGTAATCGCCGCTGTCCGCCCGAAGCGGCAACGCGTCGGTGTCGTCGGGGGAGTTGATCGCGCCGCCGACACCCGTCGCGTTCGCGTCGTACCGGTCCTCCAACTCCTCGATGTTGTACGGCGTGTAGTCGCAGGTGTCCGGAATCTCGTCCTCGTCCGCCTGCACCGCGCCCGGCGCACAGGCGACTAACAGTACCAACACGACGATAAGCCCGAGTCGCTTCATCCGCTTCGACCATTCAAATCAGGGATCTAAAACGTTCCGAAAGAGTCACTTCTCTCTCGTGCTCGCGGCGAAGCCGTGCGTTCGTCCGGTTCGAAGGGACAGAAGTGAGCAGATGTCGTCGAGTTCCGGGCGTCGCTACGCGTCGCGCTCGTAGTCGGCGACGTGGTCGTCGCCGTCCCACTCGGCGGAGTTGTCCTGGGGGTCGTAGCCCAGCGCCTCCCTCGCGCGCTCCAGCGAGTAGTACTTCCGGTCGTTGTCGGAGATGCCGTAGACGATCTCGAAGTCGTAGTCGGCCTCCAGGGCGCAGCGGTGGATGCGGGCGCAGTCGGGGTAGGAGAGCCACATCGCCTGGCCGCGCTCGTAGTCGATCGGCGGGTGGCCCCGTGTCAGGTTGCCGATGCGGATGTTGCACACCGAGATGCCGTGCTCGTCGTGGTAGTAGCGGCCCAGCACCTCGCCGGCGGCCTTGGAGACGCCGTAGTGGTTGCCGGGGCGGGGGAACTCGGTGCCGTCGAGGCGGAACTCGTCGCCGCTGCGGTACATGTCGGGGGTGCGCTCGTCGGTCTCGTAGGCGCCGACGGCGTGGTTCGAGGAGGCGAAGACGAACTTTGCGACGCCCTCGGCGACGGCGGCCTCGTACATCTTCTCGGTGCCGTCGATGTTGTTCGAGAGGACCGAGTCCCACGGCGCGCTCGGCCGCGGGTCGCCGGCGAGGTGGATGACGGCCCCCACGCCGTCCATGGCCTCGGCGACCGTCTCCTCGTCGGTCACGTCGCCGACGAGGTACTCGTGGTCGGGCTCCTCGTCCGGCGGGCTGTGGAGGAGCAGCTTCCACTCGTACTCGTCGGCGAGCCCCTCCAGCACGGCCTGCCCGACGCGCCCGCCTGCACCTGTGAGTAAGACCGGCTCGTCCATTCAGGTGTACCCTTGCGACCGGTCAGTAAGTAAGGTACGGTTCCGTCTCTTTGCCGCTCGGGTCTGCCCTGTCACCTGCGGCGACCTGCGGGGAACCCGACGACAGAACAGGGGTGAAAACGGGTTCGCGAACCCTTGTACGACTCACCGTTCCGCTGTCAATCGCCACCGAGAACAGCGGCTACACCGGGTGCCTAGGCGAGGCAGCCGCGAACAGCCTGTCCGTCGCGCCGGCGTGCTACGCCTCGGGCGGGAACTGCGATGCGCTCGATAGAGTCCGCGCCGTCCGCTGTCCTCATCAGCGATCCCGCTCAGTGAGCCACGTCTCCAGTTCCTTCCGTTCCCTGTCCGAGAGTCCGATATCTCCCTCGACAGTGACCTCGGTCGCTGTCTCGAGTGCGGTCTCTTCGGCGTCGACGTGGAGCAGTCCGCGCTCGTCGAGATGGAAGGATAGCTCTACGTCCGGTTTGCCGCTCGGCGCCGAAGGGAGACCCGCCACTCGGAACGAGCCGATCAGCTCGTTTTCGGTGACGGCATCGCGGTTGCCCTGGTACACGTCGAAACGCATGGCCGAGGCGTCGTCGGAACTGGTCGTGCCCACCACTGTCTCCGAAGTCGGGAACGTCACGTCCTGTTCGAGAACCGGCTGGAACGCCCCGTCGCCGGATCTAATGCCGATTGCGGTCCCGTGGGACGGGAGCGCCACGACATCGTCACACCGGCCGCCGTAGACGCCGGCTTGAACTGCAATCCCGCGCGCGACGGCCGTCTCGGGGTCGATCCCGTCAGTCGGTTCACTGCCCGCGAACTCGGTGACAGTCGACCGAACCTGTGGGAGCCGTGCCGTCTGTCCGGTGAGCACGACTTCGTCGATCTCCTGCGGCGTGACACCGGCATCACTACACACCTGCCGCAGCTGGTCAGTGAGCCGACCCGTGAGGGACGTGGTCACGTGTTCGAACTTCGACCGCGTGAGTGTCAACTGGCGGTTCCGCCCGTCGGTCGGAACCGTCACCTCCGTCTGTTCGTGCACAGCCAGGTCACGTTTGGCGCGCTCCGCCTGTTCCCGGAGCCGAGACCGCGCCGAATCGGGGACTGTCTCGACACCGGTTCGGTCGATGGCCCAGTCCACGACCGCTTCGTCCCAGTCGTCCCCGCCGAAATGTAGCTCGCCGGTCGTGGCGAGGACTTCGTACGCACCGCCGTTGATATCGACGAGCGACGTACTGACCGTCCGGGCACCGACATCCATCGCCAGAACGGTTCCGTTCGCTTCGGTCCCGTGTCCGTACGCCATCACGGCCGCTGTCGTCTCGTCGAGAGGATGCATCCGGGAGAACCCCACGACTTCCGCGACGTCGGCCAGCAACTTCCGGCGTCGGACGCTCAGCCGCGTCGGTACGGCCATGACGAGGTGGGGCATCTCGGTACCGAGTCGCTCTTCGGCGGTCGTCTTGACCCGTCGCAAGACCGTAGCTACCGGGCGTAGCGCCTCCGGCAGTTCGTCCGCCAGATCGGCTTCGACGAGCAGTCGCTTCGCCGAGCGAGCGCGTCGGTCCGACGGAACGGGCTCGGTGTCGGGCTGTCCCGGTTCCGGTTGCCCGTCGCCGGACCGCGCGACGATAGAACTCACGCCCCCGTTCCGGCTACCGGCGGCCACGAGCTCCGGTCGACCGTCTCCGTACACCGCCATTCCGCACCGGCGCGTGCCGAAATCGAGACCGAGAAACTTCCGATCAGACACACTATCAGTATACGAAACGACAGTAAAAATCATACGGTGTGGCCAGTGTTGACCCGCCCAGCCGGAGTTCCGTCCGGCCCGTCACTCGAAGTAGTCCCGGTCCTCGAGCTCGCGATACGCGAAGACGTATTCGACGAGGCAGCCGAAATAGGGATACCGGTTGGCGTAGGCGCGCGTCCATCTCAACGGTTCAGTCTCTCCGAACCCTTCCAGTAGCGACACGATCTTCGACGTGTGTCGGTCGAGCGCTTCGACAACCTCGTCGCCCTCCGGCTCGTCGGTCGTACCCGAGTCCGTATCGGGGGTATCAGATTCCCACGCCGTCTGGACCTGGACCAAGGAGTCGATCGAGTCGTGGTACTCGCGGTAATCCCGGACGATCGGTTCGACGGCTCCGAGAAGGTCCGACTCGCCGTCGAACCCAGTGTCCTCGACTGCGAGGTCGCCGTTCGCTACTGCGTTCGTGAGATCGGTCGTGACACGCTCGACAGTCACGTCGTCCGGCCGGTCCACGTCTTCGAACGATACCCCGGAGTCGTCCGAGGGCCCGAGGCCACCGCGGATCCTATCAGCGATGTCGAATGGCACGCGTCAAACATCCGCATCCACACACTTTGTTTTTTTTTTGAGCTACAGTCCCGGGCCGTCAGTCTGCACGTGACGGGTCGTTGCCAGCACCCGACACCCATTACTCCCGGGCGACCCAGCGGCCGGTATGGACGCCACCGACGCCCAGACGGCCTGCTTCGAGGCGGGCATCAAGTTCGGGTCGCTGTACCACCAGTTCGCCGGCACGCCGGTCAGCCCGGCGAGCGCCGACAGCCTCGCCCGCGCGATGGAGGAGGCCATCGAGAACCAGCCGTACTGCGAGTCGGTCACCGTCGACGTGCTGGTCGACGACCTGGCGGCCGAGCTGGCCGACTCGACCGCCGAGTACACGGAGCTGACCGGCCGGTTCGTCGAGGTCGAGATGACGATCGACTACGAGGGGACCGAGGTCCGGACGCGGATGGATATGCAGGACGGTTACCCGCTCATGCGCGTCGTCGACGTGGCTCCCGATTCCTGACCGTCGGTGGTACCGGGCCGGGGTGTCGGGGACCGGCGAGGCGCCGAACCGACCACGAGAGATATGTGACTGGGCGGACAACCGGTCCGGTATGTCCCTCGCCGCCCTGAACGATATCGAGGACGCCATCAAGGCGACCAAGCGGTTCCTCACGCCGGTCGACCGCGTGCGGTGGTTCCGGCTCGCGGTGGTGATGTTCTTCGTCGGCGGCGCCGGCCTCTCCTTCCCAGGCGCGCCGACCACGAACTTCGGCGGCGACGCCGACGCCCCCGAACCGGGCCCCGGCGCGCCCGACATCGCGCCCGAGTTGACGCCCGAGCTGATCGCGCTGATCGTCGGGATCGCCGTCCTCGGGGTCGTCGCCTTCCTGCTGTACTCGGTGGTCGGCGCGACGATGGAGTTCGCGTTCGTCGCCGCGCTGCGCGACGAGGAGGTGCGGCTGCGCCGGTCGGTCCGGCGGTACTGGCGGCGCGGCCTCCGGCTGTTCGGCTTCCGGCTGACCGTGTGGGTCGTGGCGATCGCGACGGCCGCGGCGACACTGCTCGGTGTCGGCGCGTCGATGGGCGGGTGGCCGCCGACCGCCTGGAACGACGGGACGATCCTGACCGTCGTGATCCTCGCGATCCCGGTGCTGGGCGTCGGCGCCCTGATCCTCGGGATACTGCTCGGGTTCACGACCGTCTTCGTCGTCCCGGTGATGCTCGCGGAGGACCGGGGCGTCCTCTCGGCGTGGCGGCGCTTCGGGGGGACGCTGACCGACGAGCCCCTGGAGTTTCTCGCCTACCTCCTCCTCTCCGTTCTGCTCGGGATCGGCGTCTCGATGGCCGTGGGGTTCCTGCTCGTCCTGTTGCTGATCGCGCTCGCTATCCCGTTCCTGGTCGTCGGCGCGCCGCTCGGGTTCGCCCTCGCGATGGCCGGCGGCGGGACCGCCGCCGCGGCGGTGGTCCTGGTGCTCGTGCTCCTGTACGGCCTGCTCGTGTTCGTCGGTGCGCTGCTGATCCAGGTGCCCTTCCAGACGTTCCTGCGCTACTACGCCCTGTTCGTCCTCGGCGACGTCGAACCCGCGTTCGACGTGGTCCCCGACGCCCGCGCGGCCGTCCGGACGGACGGCGGCGACAGCGACGACAACGATACCGGGAACGGGACCGCCGACGCTCCGGCCGACGACGACCCGGGCGGCTCGGGACCCGGTGACGACGGCGGAACCGACGGCGACGACTGGAACGTCGACCGCGGAGACAGCGACGGCGACGACCGGCGGTGAGTCCGCCCGTCTGGCCGGGATCGATACCGGCGGACCGTAACTGATCGGGCGGACCGGCGGTATCGCTCCGGTCGACGCCGCTACGGTCGAGTTTCACTTTCGGTTCCAGGCGTGTTTTTAAACGGGACGGGGCCGAAGGGGGAGACATGAGTCAAGCGACCTTCGACGACGACGACCTGTTCGAGGACGCGGCCAGCGAGATGCGCGAGGACGTGGAGGCGAGCCTCTCGGAGGCCCGCGCGGCGCTGCCGGAGGCCGACGCGATCTGGGAGGTCGACGCCGACAACACGCTGGGCGTGCTGAACGCGCTCCGGTCGGCGCTGGACGTGGAGGACGCCGAGGACCACCTCGTCGACGCCAAGAAGTGGTACACGATGGGCGAGCGCGCCGACGCCTTCGAGGACGCCGACGACCTCGCCGAGGAGATCGAGGCCGTCGAGGACCTGGTCGACGACGTGACCGCGGCCCACGAGGAGGTCAGCGAGCTGGCGAGTACGGTCCCGCAGCTCCGCAGCGCCCTGGAGGAGTTCGAGGCCGACGAGGCGGACGCCGACGACGAGACCGAGGAGGAAGCGGACGCCGAGGCCGACGCGGACGCCGAGGAAGCCGAGGCCTGAGGCGAGTCCGGTCCGGGCCGCCGGTCAGCGCCGGTCGGGCCGCGACAGGTCCCGCCTCGCGACCGCGTCCAGCAGCGTCGCCAGTCGCTCGGCCGCCCGCTCGCGCAGCCACTCCCCGAGCGCCCCGGTCCCGTCGCGGGGGTCGCCCACCGTTCCGTTCTCCGAGAACTCCGCCGAGTCGTAGGCGAGGTTGGTGCCGCTCACCCACTCGCCCCAGCCGTCGGCGGCGCCCGCCGCGGCGTCGTCGAGCCGGTCGTCGCGCACGAGGTCGGAGTCGATCGCGCGCACGAGCGCGGTTTCGACGGGGCCGCCGTGGCCCATCCCGATCGCGTCGAGATCGACCGGCGGCGCCGCGGGGTCGCCGGTCCAGTCGCGGTCGAGGTCGACGGCGTCGAACCAGGTGAAGGGGACGGCGTAGGCGTCGTCGTGGCGGCTGACCCGACCGCAGACCTCCCGCAGGGGGCCGACGTTGCCGCCGTGGCCGTTGACGACGACGACGCGGTCCCAGCCGTGGTGGGCGAGACTGTCGACCGTCTCGCGGACGTAGTCGCGGAAGGTGTCCTCGCTCACCCACAGCGTCCCGGCGAAGTCGCGGTGTTCCTCGGCGACGCCGACCGGGACCGCGGGGGCGACGACGACCTCGCCGTCGTACGCCTCGACGCCGGCCTCGGCGACGGCCTCGGCGGTCAGCGCGTCCGTCCCGAGCGGGGCGTGGGGGCCGTGCTGTTCGGTGCTGCCGACCGGCAGGACGGCCAGGTCCGTCTCGACGGCGTCGGCCTCGGGCCAGGTCGATGCCGAGAGGTGCATACCGGCCGCTCGCGGCGGCGACGGTTAAGCGATACGGCCGCGCCGGACGAGCGCGGTCGGCACAGGTCACTTCGGAGCCGGCGACCGCGAGCGCGGCGAGGGCGCTCAGCGCTCGCCGTCGACTGCGGGTCCCGGCCGGCCCCACGCTTTTGAGACGAGCGGCCCCATCCCCGGGTATGACGGACCTGACGGCGTTCGTCGACGGGATCGTCCACGAGCCGACCCAGACCGAGGGACGCGGCCTCGACCTGACGGTCACGGAGGTCTACGAGGTCGCCGAGCCCGGTCGGGTGGACTTCGGCGGGGGCGAACTGGAGGCCGCCGAAGTGGAACCCCACGACCGCCAGTTCCGGAACGAGGACGACGACTACCAGTGGTGGCACCTCGACGCCGGACAGTACCTGGTCGCGTACAACGAGTCGCTGGCACTTCCCGACGACTCGGTCGCCCGGGTGCAGACGCGCGACGCCGTGGCCGCCCGCGGCGCCTTCCACCCGACGCTGGAACTGTCGGAACTCGGTCGGGTGCCGCTGTCGGTCGGCGGCGCGGGGCTCCGCCTGAAGGAGAACGCCCGCGTCTCGACGGTGGTGGGCGTCCAGCGGGCGTGAGCCGGCGCCGCTACTCCCGCTCCATCTGTTCGGCGATCCGCTGGACGCCGTCGGCGATGGCCTCGACGGCGGCGGCGACCCGCCACAGCAGGTACGCGCCGACGAGAAGCACGCCCGGCAGCAGTCCCAGGAGGAGCGCCCTTTGGATGAGCAGGGCGTAGGCGATGACGAGGACGTAGGCGGCGCCGAACGCCGCGAGCAGCTCGCGCGGGAGCGTCGGCGGGGACCAGCCGGACATGGAGGGTCGTTCGGAACGACCTGTCAAGGTATTTTCGTCCGCCTCGCCGCCGTGGACCACCGCGTTTCATCCCGGAGACGCCCGCAGGCCCAACCGGACGCCGATGGCCACGGTCAGATCCGCTCGCCGCGACGAACTGGAGGAACTGCTCGAACTCTACCGGCAGCTCAACCCCGACGACCCCGAACTCGCGCCCGAGGCGGTGGCCGACCTGTGGGACGGGATGGTCGACGACGGGACGCTCGACGTCGTGGTCGTCGAGCACGAGGGTCGGCTCGTCGCCACCTGCCTGCTGTCGGTGACGAGGAACCTGACGAGGGGCGCTCGACCGTTCGCGCTGGTCGAGAACGTCGTGACCCGCGAGGGCTACCGGGGCGAGGGATTCGGAACGCGGTGCGTCGAGGCCGCGGTCGAGCGGGCGCGCGAGCGCGACTGCTACAAGGTGATGCTCCTGACGGGGTCGGACGAGGCGTGGAAACACGACTTCTACGAGTCCTGCGGGTTCGACCGCGAGGCCAAGACCGGGTTCACGCTGGACCTGAAGGAGGGGTGTGGCGACTGACGCGCCCGGTCCGTTCGAGGGCGTCGCCGACCGGGACGTTCCGAGGAGGCGTTCCGACGGGCTTTTGAACGCGCGCCGAGTTCGACCGGGTATGGCAGATTTCACGGTCGCCGTCTCCGACCCGGAGGACGGCCACACCTACCAGGTCGACGTGGACGGACAGGACGCGAACCGCTTCATCGGCCGCGAGATCGGTGAGGAGGTCGACGGGGGAAGCGTCGGCCTCTCCGGGTTCACCCTGGAGATCACCGGCGGCTCCGACGAGACCGGCCGCCCGATGCGCGACGACGTGCGCGGCACCGAACTCAAGCAGATCATGCTCGAAGGCGGCACGGGCTACGACCCGGAGCGCGACGGCGAGCGCAAGCGGGTCACCGTCCGCGGCCGCGAGGTCGGCGAGGCGACCCGCCAGATCAACGCCCAGATCACCGAACGCGGCGGCGACGACCCCGCCGACCTGCTCGGCGACGAGGAGTAAGCCCCCGACCTCCGGTCGAGGCGTTCGCGGAGCCTCTTTCTCTGCCGGCCCCTGGGACGCGTTGACTCGACTCACGGAACCGTTCTCGCCAGCGGGCGCTCCGCGCGGCGGTCGGCGACGAAACCTAAGTGTCGGTGGCCGGTACCGCCGCGTGGGATGCCACAGCTCAGCATCGAGGTCAGCGAGGCGGAACTGGAACGGCTCACCGAGATCAAGGACGAACAGGAGCTGACCTGGCGCGAACTGCTCCTCCGGGGTAGCGACGTCCCGGACCTCTCCTGAGGAGGAACGGGAAGCGTCACACAACGGCGTCGACGGCGGCGAAGGCACCGTAGCTGACGCCCAGCGCCAGCACCAGCGAGCCGACCCAGGCGGCGACGGTCTTGAGCATCTTCTCCTTGCTGACGGCGCTGTTGCCGGCGGCGTAGCCGCTGCCGACGATGGCGGAGACGATGATCTCGTTGAACGAGACGGGGATGCCGAAGAAGACGGCGGTCTGGGCGATGGCGAACGAGGGGATGAGCGCCGCGATCGACCGCCGTGGACCGAGCGAGGAGTAGTCCTGCGAGATGGCCTTGATCATCCGCGGCGCGCCGGTCCAGGAGCCGACCAGGAGGCCGAGGCCGCCGCCGACGAGGACGGCGACGATGGGGAGGTCGAACGGGTCGAGCAGGGGGACCAGCGGCCCGATCGCGAGGCCGACCTGGCTCCCGCCCGCGGAGAAGGCGACGAGGCCGCCCAGCACGAGCAGGAAGTGCCGCTGCCCGCGCTCGCTGTCCTCGCGCACGTCCCACCAGAGGGCGAAGGCGGTACAGACGGCGACCAGCAGCGAGACGGCCGCGCGGACGACGAGCGGGGACGCGCCGATGGCGCCGACCGCCGAGGAGACGAGGGAGGCCTGCTCGCCGGGCGGGCCGAGGAAGACGAACTCGACGTTGGCGAGGATGACCCCGACGAGGCCGGCCAGCGCTGGGACCGCCAGCCGTTCGGGGACGCCGTCGCTCCTGAGCAGGCGGGCGGTGCCGTAGGCGATGCCGCCGCCCACGAACGGGACGGCGAGCCACAGCGCGGCGATCTGGCGGTACTTGGCCCACGCGGGGTCGCCCCCCAGCGCGAGTCCGACCCCGACGACCGCGCCGGTGACGGTGAACGCGGTCGCGATCGGGTAGCCCGCGAAGACGCCGACCGCGACCAGCGTCGCGGCGGTCAGCAGGCCGACCACGGCGGCCGTCGGCGAGAGCGTGACGCCGCGGATCAGTTCCTGCCCGACCGCCTCGGTGACGTTGGCCCCCTGCAGGACCGCCCCCGCGAGCCCGAGGATCCCGACGATGAAGCCGGCCCGCATCACCGAGATCGCGTTGGCCCCGACGGCGGGGGCGAAGGGGGTCGACCCCGACGACCCGGCGCCGATCGCCCACGCCATGAACAGACTCGCCAGGGCCGCGACAACCAGTATCGCCAGCGATGCCATCTGGCCACGGCTACCGGTCGTCGCCTTAATAGCTTGCCGACTGCGGCGGATTCGGCGGACGGGCGCGCCGGTCGGGAGACCGCCGGCCCCCGCTCAGGTCGTCTCGGCGTCAGCCTCGCTATCGGGGTCGGGCGCCTCGACGCCCTCGGCGGCCTCGGCCGCCTCGGTGACCTTCTCGGTGTCGACGTGCCAGCGGTCGACCGTCGACTCGTAGTCGGCGAGCTTGTTCGACACCTTGATCTTCAGGTCGTCGTCGTTGACGTTGATCTCGAAGACGTACTCCGGTCGGTCGTCCCCCGACACCCGCTGGAGGTTCGCGCTGATCAGCTCGTTGTCGAAGTAGTAGGGCGCGATCTGGGTCATCACGTTGCGGTAGACGGCGTCCTCGACCTTCCGGACGGCCTTTCGGCCGGCGGAGTCGGCCGCCCGCGCCACGTAGTCCAGCGACTCGCCCCACTTGTCGACCGCCGCGTCGGTGTCCTCGTCTTCGAGGTTCTCGTAGGACTCGGTGAGCTTCTCGCCGGCGGTCTGCAGGTCCTCGTCGGGGTCCTTGCCGGCCTTCTCGCCCTCGCCCTCCTTGACGCTGGCCTGGTCCGCCGTCTTGGCGTTGACGTCCTCGTCGAGCCGTTCGTGGCTCTTGGGTCGCCACTCGTCGAACTCGTCGAGAGCGGCCAGCGACACGCCGTCCTCGCCGTCCTCCCGCAGGTCCTTCAGCGCGCGGACGATGCGCTCGCCGTGTTCGACCGCGTCGACCCACCCGCCGCGGGTCTTGAAGCCGGAGACGCTCTCCTCCATTATCGCCCGTAGGTGAGCCGCGTGGCGAGTTCGTCGATCCGTCGCTTCGCCCGACCCAGCAGGACCTGCGGTTTCGCGACGCGTCGCATCTCGTCCTCGGGGACCTCGATGCGGGCGTCGCCGAAAAGGTCGCGGTCGCTCCCGTCGCCCTCGCTCGCCGCGTCGACGACGCTGGTCATGCTGCAGCGACCGCACGCTTCGGTGTCTTTCGGAGCCATCGATTCGGCCGACTCTTCGCACTCGCCGCGGTTAAAGGTTGCCAGCCATCTTTTTCGACCGGGGGTTTCCTCGCGCGCCGGGGGCGCGCTGCGGGGAACCCCCGGTCGAAAAACATGGGTGAAAAACCGGACGACTCGGTCGCGTCGCTCCCTCGCGTCCGGCGAACCGGCGCTCCGCGCCGGATGCTAGCTACAGACGAGGGCTGTTGCGTTGCGGTCGGCGCGCGCTGTCGCGCGTTTTATCGCGTGACAGTAGCCGCGCGAGGTCTTCGTGAACGTGTGAGCGAAGGCTCGTCAGCGCTTGCTCTGACGGTGGATTCGCGACTCGTGTGTCGCGAATCGGCTGGGGAGGGCCGTGGTCGTCTGCGGAGCTGTGCGGTGGCGTGCTGTTGCGGTGCCGTGCTGTGCTGTTCCTGGCGGACTGAAAGGGCGAGGCGCGCTCGCGTCCAGTTTAGTCGTCTGAGCGGGCGACTATCCGCGCGGGCCGTGCGGAGAGCGCGGATATCCCGCTCAGCGACCGCGAGCGCGCCGAGGGCTTTCATCGCTTGCTGTCCCCTGCAGTAGAGACTCCAGGTAGCGAGCGCGCCGAGGGCTTTCAGCGCTCACCGTCGAGTGTGGTCGCTGTCGCGCCCAGTCCTTCCACACCAGAACAACCAGAAACCACTACTCGACGAGCCATACGAACACACCGCCAGAATCCGTCGACGCGGTCGCCGCCAGTCACTCCCGGACGTACAGCGACCCGAGGAGGGCGGCGACGCCGGCGAGCCGGATGAGTTCCTCGGCGAGGAACGCCCACCAGAGCGTCGCCGCCGTCAGTGGCCGGTCGCCGCCGACGGGGCCGGTCAGCGGCGTGCCGTTCAGCAGCGCACCGACAGCCGTCTCGAACGCCGGCGGCGCGACCAGCACGAGGAACAGCCCGACCGCCAGCAGGGCCATCGGGCGGCTGTCGTGCTGGCGGTAGGCGACGGCGGCCTTGCCGATGACGACGAGCGTCCCGACGACGACCAGCCCCTGGATCAGCGACGTGGCCATCGCGAGCGTGCCGGCGCTCGTCACCGCAGATCACTCCAGAGGGCGTGCAGCCGCGCGGCGGTCTCGTCGCGGTCGCGGTGGCTCACCGCGAGTTCGAACCCCTCGTCGGTCAGTTCGAGCCCCAGCCGTTCGAGGCGGGCGCGATACTCGGCGTAGTGGTTGCCCCGGTCGTCGGTGCGGGTGGCCTCCGAGAGGAACCCGGCGGCTGTCAGGTCGTCGATGCGGTCGTAGACGGTGGAGGGCGCGGCGTCGAGCGCCTCCGCGAGCGCGTCGGCTGTCATTGGTTCGCTCCGTGTGGCGATGAGGATCGCCCGGGCGTACTCGTCGCCCAGCAGCGCGAGCGTCTCCTCCGGCGGCGGCGCATCGCTCACACCCGCCCCTTTCCCGTCCGATGTTATAAGCCCCCGTCGCAGTTCACGAACCGCGAAACGCGTGGGCGAAAATTGTGCCGCCGGCCCCGGACGCTCAGGCGAACAGCTCGCGCGCCGCGTCCAGCGCCTCGACCAGCTTGTCGACCTCCTCCTCCGTGTTGTGAGACCACCTTTTTCTCCTCGGTGTCCTCGCTCGCTACGCTCGCTGCGGGCACCACTCCTCGAAAAAGATGGGGCAAAAAGACGCGGCTCGCTCACTCCGTTCGCTCGCCGCGAGGAACCGGCGCCGGGGGCGCCGGACGTTCAGGCGAACAGCTCGCGCGCCGCGTCCAGCGCCTCGACCAGCTTGTCGACCTCCTCCTCCGTGTTGTAGATGTAGAAGCTCGCGCGCGTCGAAGAAGATATGCCGAGCTTGTCGTGCAGCGGCTGGGTGCAGTGGTCGCCGGCCCGCACCGCGACGGCGTAGTCGTTCAGGATCTCCGAGGCGTCGTGGGCGTGGACGCCGTCGAGGTTGAACGAGACCAGCGCCGCGCGGTCGTCGCCCGGCGGGCCGAGAATATCGATGTCCTCGAACTCCGAGAGCCGGTCGTGGGCGTACTCGGCCAGCGCCTCGCCGTGTCGTTGCACGTTCTCCATGCCGATGTCGTCGAGGTAGTCGCAGGCCTCCGCGAGCGCGATGCCCTGGGAGATGGGGGGCGTCCCGGCCTCGAACTTCCAGGGGAGCTCGTGCCACGTCGAGTCCTCGAAGGTGACCTTCTCGATCATCATCCCGCCGTAGAGGTACGGCTGCATCTCCTCCAGGAGGTGCTCCTTGCCGTAGAGGACGCCGATGCCCGTGGGACCGCACATCTTGTGGCCGGAGAAGGCGAAGAAGTCGGCGTCCATGGCCTTCACGTCGACCGGCATGTGCGGGACCGACTGCGCGCCGTCGACGAAACACAGCGCGTCGTGGTCGTGGGCCACGTCGGCGATCTCCGAGACCGGATTCACGGTGCCCAGTGTGTTCGAGACGTGGACGACGCTGACCATCTCCGTGTCGTCGGTGACCAGTTCGCGGAGGTGGTCCATGTCGAGGTAGCCCTCGTCGTCGACGCGGGCGTACTTGACGGTCGCGCCGGTCTTCTTGGCGATCTGCTGCCACGTCACGAGGGCGGCGTGATGCTCCATCTCGGTCATCACGACCTCGTCGCCCGGGCCGAGTTCCGCCAGGCCCCACGCGTAGGCGACGGTGTTCATCGCCTCGGTGGTGTTCTTCCCGAAGACGACCTCCTCGCGGCCGTCGGCGCCGACGAACTCGGCGACGCGGTCGTGGGCCTCCTCGTAGGCGATGGAGGCCTCCTGGCTCAGCTGGTGGAGCCCGCGGTGGACGTTGGCGTTGGTGTGGCGGTAGTAGCGGGCGATGGCGTCGACGACCTGGTCGGGCGTCTGGCTGGTCGCCGCGTTGTCGAGATACGCCAGCTGCTCCCCCGCGAACTCCCGGTCGAGGATCGGAAAGTCCTCGCGGATGCGCTCGACGTCGAGCGACTCCGGTTCTGACACTCCCATTGCTCGGAGACAGGTGCTCGACGGGCAACATTCCTTCGGTTTCCCGAAAACTCAGTTCGCGCTCGGCGAACACCTCGGACGACCGCCGGTTTCAGACCCACCGGCGGACCGGCAGGACGCCCCTGAGCGTCGTGACGAAGACGACGAGACCGACCAGGAGCACGGTGAGGCCGACCCCGAACTCCGCGGTGGACGTCGCGCCGACGACCGCCGTCGCTCCCGAGACGAGGAAGACGAACCCGATCCCGAGCAACAGGAGCGTGCCCACGACGCCGAGGACCGCGTCCTCGACGGCGTCGTGGACGATCTCGTAGAGCCGCTCCTCGTCGATTTCGGCGGCCGAGCCGCCGTCTGAAACTACCGGACCGGACCCGGCGTCGGGGTCCGCGGGGTCGCCGCGCTCGCTGTCACGATCGGTCATACTCCTGTCGACTCACTGCGAGGTCAGAAACGTTCCGGTCGGCCGGGGCGACCCGGCCGGGCCGCGCTCACATCCAGAGTAGTTGCGCGTGGCGCGTGCCGTCGAGTTCGAGGACGTTCTCCTCGTCGACGAAGCCGTGTTCGACGGCGAGGGCGACGCTCTCCTCGCCGACGAGGTTGGCGGTCGTACACCGCCGGAGGCTGTCGACGACCTCCTCCTCGGAGGCCTCCTCGCCGTCGTAGAAGCCGGGTTCGACGGTCAGCGAGACCGAGCCGTTCTCGTAGGTCTCGCCCAGGTCCTCGGGGTCGCAGACCGAGACGAGCAGCCCCTCGTCGGTGTCGCGCTCGTTGAGCAGCATCTACTCCAGCATCTCCGCCTCGGCGTCCTGGCGGAGTTCGTCGGCCTCCTCGGCCAGTTCCTCGGCGCGCTCGTCCTCGCCGAGCTCCTCCAGCGCGCGGGCCTTCTCCTCCAGGATCTCGGCGTTGCGAAAGCCCAGTCGGATGGCGTTGTCGAAGGCGTTGCGGGCGTCCTCGGCGAGGCCCCGCTCCAGCAGGAAGAAGCCGCGGTTGTACCAGCCCTCGCCGAAGCGGGGGTCGATCTCGACGGCGCGCTCGGCGTGTTCCAGCGCCTGCTCGGTGCGGCCCGACTCCCACAGCGCGTAGGCGAGGTTCGTCTCGGCGGTGGCGGCGTGCTCGGAGTCGTCGTCGATGGACAGCGCCTCGCGGTAGGCGCCGATGGCGGCGTCCCACTCCTCCAGTTCGGCGTGGGCGACGCCCTTGTTGGTCCAGGCCTCCTGTTCGACCCGCTCGTCGTCGGCGAAGCGGGCGGCCCGCTCGAGCGCGTCGGTGGCCTGCTCGTAGCGGTTGATGCCGAGGTAGCTCAGGCCCACGTCCAGCAGCTCCGCCGCGTCGACCTCCTCGGCGGCGAGGTTGCGGTCGTCGAGCAGGTCCGCGACCGCCCGCGAGTCGACGGGGTCGACCTTGTCCGTGTCGACCTGTAGCTCGGGCGGGTCGATGTCGAACCCCTCGTAGGGGTCGTCGAAGCCCTGCCCGGAGGAGAACTCGTGGTCGTCCCGGTCGTCAGTCATACCCCGGGGTACGCGAGCCGAGCGGTTAAGGGCTACGTCACCGAGCCGTCAGCCGCCCGCGTCCGACCGAACTGCGGATCCCTCCTCGTGCCCGTCGTCGCGTCCGTCGCTATCGGTCTCGTCGCCGTCGTCCGCGTCGGCGTCGGTTCCGTCCCCCTCCTGCCCGTCGTCGGCCCCGCCATCGCCGGATTCGGACGCGCTCCCCTCCAGGTCGGTCACGCTCGCGAAGAGGTAGAACCCGGCCGCGGTCGCCAGCAGCGCGCCCCAGTCGCTCGACCCGGGTGTGACGACCGCGAGGTGGACGCCGACTACGACCACGAGGAGGGCCGTACACCGGCGGATCGTCCGCTGGAGGGCGGCGATGTCCGCCGCGCTCGCCGCGTCGTCCATACGCGCCGACGCGACCCGCGGGCGACTAAATCTGACGGTCTCGACGGCGTGAACGCCGCCCGGTCACCGGCGTTCGCCGCCGCCGGTCGCGGCCGGCGGCCGGTCCCGGTGGTCGGTGTCGGCATCGCCGTCGTCCGCGTCGGCGTCCGGTCCGCCCTCGTCGCCGGGTCCGTCCTCGTCACCCGGGGGCGGGCCGCCGGCCGAGTCGAACGAGTCGCCGCTCTGAGGGAAGAAGCCGGCGAGGAGGCTCACGGCGAGGTAGCCGACGGCGAGGTACGCCAGGGGGTGGCCGAAGCCGGCGTTCGGGCCGTACCGGTGGGTGTTCGCGGCGATCAGCCCGAGGCCGACGACGACGACCGCGGTGCAACGGCGGAGGGTCAGCCGCAGGGCGGCGGAGTCGTCCATGCCCGCCGGTGACTCCCGCCCGCGGGCTAAGTGTGACGGTGCTCGGCTCCCTGCTCGGCGGCGTGGGTCCGGGCGCTGGACTGCGGACGGAACGCGCGACGACGAGGCGGGAACCGGCAGGCGGTGAAGGCCCCGGTGCGCTCCGGTCGCCGGGGCCTACCAGAGTCCGTCCCTACCAGGGTTCGTCCTTGGCGCCGATGAGGTAGGCGATGCCGTTGGTGACGACGTGCAACAGCGGGGTGACGACCAGCACCGTCACGAGCACCGGCGGGGTGAACGTCGCGGTCACCCACTCGAAGTCGAGGACGGCCGCCAGCGCGAGCGCGCCGACGACGAAGTCCAGCTGGTCCAGCCCGGGGAACGGGGCGCCGCGCTCGCGGCCGCTCCGGCGCTTGATAAAGGAGGCGCCGATGTCGCCGACCATCGCACCGAGCGCCAGCCCGACGGCGGCCGCCAGCGGGAACTCGACCGCGGGGACGCCCAGGAGGCCGGCGATGGCGTCCGACCCGGCGTTGAGGGCGAGCGCGAGCGCGACGCCGGCGGCGGTGCCGGCGGCGGTCCCGCGCCAGGTCTTGCCGTCGCCGAGGACGCGCCGGCCGCCCCAGGTGCGCCCGCCGTCGATGGGCCGGCCGCCGCCGGCCAGCACCGCCGCGTTGTTCGGCACGTACGCGGGCCCCATTGCCCACAGCGCCGTGACGACCACCGTGACCAGGTCCATACCGACGCCGACAGCCCCGCGGTTCTTAAGTCGCCGTGGTTCGCGTCGGCGCTCCACGCCCGCGTCCGGGTGGCCCTCGCCCGCATCTGGTGCTCTTTCCCCTCGACGCCCGACGCGACGCCGGTACCCATTTCACACCGGCGGCAATACTTACCAGCATGCTTCCGCCGATAGCGAGTCGCTTCGTCGCCGGCGAGACGGCGCCGGCGGCGCTGGAACACGCCCGCGAGACCAACGAACGCGGGGTCGGGGTGATCCTCAACCTGCTCGGCGAACACTACGACGAACGCGAACCGGCCGACGCGGACGCCGCGGCCTACTGCGAACTGGTCGACGACATCGCGGGGACGGACCTGCGGGCCCGCATCTCGGTGAAACCCTCCCAGCTCGGGCTCGACGTGGGCGAGGAGGTGTTCCGGGAGAACCTCGCCCGGGTCGTCGAGCGGGCGGACGAACACGGGGTGTTCGTGTGGATGGACATGGAGGACCACACGACGACCGACGCGACGCTCGACGCCTTCGAACACCACGCCCGCGAGACCGGCGGGGGCGTCGGCGTCTGCGTGCAGGCGAACCTCAGGCGCACGCGCGAGGACCTCGAACGGCTGGCCGACCTGCCCGGGAAGGTCCGGCTGGTCAAGGGCGCCTACGACCCGCCGGAAGCGGTGGCCTACCGGGAGAAGCCGCGGGTGAACGAGGCCTACCGGGACTGCCTCGAGTACATGTTCGAGGCGTTCGACGACGGGGTGGCCGTGGGGAGCCACGACCCGGAGATGGTCGCGCTGGCCGAGCGGTTGCACGACGAGCACGGGACCCCCTACGAGGTGCAGATGCTGATGGGCGTCCGCGAGGACGCCCAGTTCGACCTGGCCGACGAGCGGGAGGTGTGGCAGTACGCCCCCTACGGCTCGAAGTGGCTCTCGTACTTCTACCGGCGGGTGCTCGAACGGAAGGAGAACCTCGCGTTCGCGCTACGGGCGGTCGCGAGCGGGTGACCGGTTCCCCCTCGGCCGGCGTCCGCCCCGCCCGGACAGCCGTCGAGGGGGCCACGGCCGGATACCGTTCCTGTTCGCGTCCTGAAGGAACACGCTTACTACGGTTCGGCGGCCAGATACCTGCAGATGAGTTCGGCATCGTGGAAGCGCGACTTCGCCAGCGGCCTCGTGATCCTCGTGCCGTTGCTGGTGACCGCCTACATCATCGTCTGGATCTACTCCGCGCTGGCGGCGGTGCCGCTGCCCGTCCAGGACCAGACCGTCGAGCTGCTCGGCGAGGTGTACAACGTCAGCGCCCCGCTGCGGGTCGCGCTGACGCTGGTCATCTTCGTCCTCGTGGTGTTCTCGCTGGGCTACCTGATGCGGACGGCCTTCGGCGACTTCATCGAGGACGGGATCGACCGCGTGATGAACCAGCTCCCCGGGCTCCGGGTCGTCTACAACGCCTCGAAGATGGCCGTCGAGACGGTCGTCTCCGGCGCGGACGAACTGCAGGAGCCCGTGAAGATCGAGACCTGGCAGGGCATGCGGATGACCGCGTTCAAGACCGGACAGACGACCGAGGACGGCCGCGACGTGCTCTTTCTTCCTACCGCGCCGAACATCACCACCGGCTACGTCGTCGAGGTCGACCCCGACTCCTACGAGGAGACCGACGAACGCGTCGAGGAGGCGTTGACGCGGGTGCTCAGCGCCGGGTTCGGCGAAGCGGAGAACACGTCGATCCCCGTGGACGTCGCCACGGACGACGCGGACGGCGAGTGACACCGGCGGCCGCGAACGCCGACACGGCGACGACGAACGAGACCGCGGCAGCGACGGAGTGACGGACGGGCGGGAGCGGTCGCCTCAGCTGATGTGGGCGGCGATATCGGCTTCGGTGATGATCCCGATGGTCTCGCCGTCCTCGACGACGAGGACGGCGTCGTTGTGGTTGAGGTAGTCGTTGATCTCGTCGATGGTCGCGCCGGGCTCGACGGTCGCGATCGACTCGCGTTTGAGTTCGTCGACGGGGTAGTCGCCGACGTTGTCGGCCTCGGAGTCGCCCGAGCGCTGGCGGATGTCCGAGTGGCTGATGAGCCCCAGCGGCGTCCCGTCGCGGATGACCGGGGCCTGCGAGAACCCGTGTTCGTCCATCAGCTCCTGGGTCTCGTGGACGGAGTCGTCGGGCTCGACGCTCACGATCGGCGAGTTCATCAGGTCCTCCGCGCGCAGGATGGCGCCCTCGGCCTCCTGCAGCGCGTTGACGATCCGCCGCAGCGTCGACAGCCGCGGGTCCACGTCGCCGCCCTCGATACGCGCGATCAGCGGCTGGGACACGTCCGCCCTGTCGGCCAGGTCGCTCTGGGTCAACCCCAGCTCGTTCCGCCGCTCCCGCAGGTCCGCCGGCGTCGGTAAATCCATGTCACCGGATAACCATGGGTAATATAAAAAACCTCCGCCGACGCGCGGGGCGGTGTTCGGGCCGGTACACCGGCTGACCGGTCGGTTTCGGTCACTCCGAAGCGGGCGGGACCGCGCCGCTCGCCGCGCCGTCCGGCGCTCGTCGGTCGTTCCCGCCCGGGTGGGAAGGCCCGCTCGACGGGCTGTACGCGCTGCAAAGCACGTTCGGGGTCCCAGACGGCGATCGGTGAACGCCCCGCGCGAAGGCGTCCCTGCGGGCCGAGGAGACGCGCGACCGTAAATCCCCGTCGGGGAGTCCCACCTCAGAGGCGGGGTCGGGATGCTGCCACCGCTCTCCCGGAGATCGGGACGACCGTCGCAGCGACTGCCCCGAGAAGCGGACTCCCGGTCGTCGCAGTGACCACCCCGACGGCCACCAGAGCCAGACAAACGGGGACGACCGCGCTCCGAGACACCCCGTGTGTCTGTGGCGGACTCCGGAAGGGGTTCCGTTCGCCACGAGACGCCCGTCGTCGCCGCGTGGCCGGTCTCCCATGTCCCCGGGTGAAACTGTCGTTCGGATAGAACTACCGCGCGGCGACCGCTCACTCCGCGAGCGGTCCCAGTTCCGACTCGTAACACGAGCGACAGACGTACCGGTCGAAGGGCTCCTCGTCCGGCGGGTTGACGAGGACGTGGACGCTGGCGCCGAACGGCACCGTCTCGCCGCAGACCGCACACTCCTCGGTCACGGTCGTTCGATCGTGTGACTCGATCGCGCACCGCAAAGAAGCTATCGGGGCCGGGAGTCGGCGGTCCCGGTGCCGGGAGCCCGGGTCGAGCGGTCGGGAATCGGGAGCGACGCGCTCAGTCGGCTGCGACGGCGTCGCCGAGCTCCTGGGCCTCGGCGAGCACGTCTTCGACGGAGTCGCCGGTCGGCTCGTTGTTGAGGAGCACGTCGATGGGCAGCGTGGGGGCGCCGTCGACGAGGTTCTCCATGATGACCAGTCGCTCGCGGGCGCGGGACATCCCGACGTAGAAGACCCGTCGCTCGTTGTCGGTGAGCGTCGGGACCGGCGAGGTGCGCTTGGTGAACTCCTCGTCGCCGGGGACCTCCCGGTCGGACTGGTCGACGGTGGCTGCCATCTGCTCGACGACCTTCTCGGTGAGGTCGGTGGCGACGAAGACGTGGTCGGCCTCGCGACCCTTCGCGCTGTGGATCGTGCCCAGGCGCACGCGGTCGGCCTCCATGCCCTCGTACTCGCCGGCGAAGTACGCCTCGACGGAGCGCTCCTGAAAGCTGGTGACCTTCCGGAGCATGTCGGCGGCCGCCCGCGGGTCCGGGACGAACGGGGCGTAGTCGCGGATCGTCTCCGGTTCGACCGACAGCTCTTCGAGGTCCTCGACGTCCGCGGCCTCCTCCATCGCGTCGAGCTCGTCGAACAGGTCGTCGCGCTCGCCGGAGCCGAACGCGGAGTCGGCGAGCATGTCCGCGAGCCGGCGGGCCTGCAGGCCGGTGACGGGCTCGTCCACGTCCAGCGCCTCGATGGCGCGGACGTACTGGGTGAGCCGGTCGGTCCACATCCGCTGGTCGGTCAGGCAGGTGAAGGGGATCCCCTCCCCGATGAACTCGTCGATGAACTGGAACATCTGGTAGCGCGCCCGGAAGAGGATCATCGCCGTGCCGTCCTCGTCTTCCTCGATGGTGGTGCGGACGTTGCGGACGAGGTCGATCATCGAGGGGTTCTGGACCCCCTCGACGCGGCCGCCCTCCTTGCGGGGGTTGAGGTCCTTCTCCTGGCGCTTGTCGATGTGGCTGACCTCCCGGTTGACGACGTTCAGGATGCGAGAGGGAAGCCGGTAGGAGTTCGGGAGGACGTTGTCGTCGGTGACGTCCTCCTCCAGCAGCAGGTCGGGGTCGGCGCCCTGCCAGGCGTAGACCACCTGGTCGTCGTCGCCGGCGATCAGCACCGTCTCCATGTGCGGGCGCCACTCGCGGTACACGTCGTACTGCAGGGTCGTGATGTCCTGGAACTCGTCGATGACGAGGTAGTCGACGTTCGGCAGCAGCGACCGCTGGGCGACCCGCTCCAGCATGTCGGCGAACCCGACCACGTCGTTCTCGCCCTTGTACTGGCGCCAGGCGCGGATCGTCTCGGGGACGCTGATGCGGTCGTCGTCGCTGGGCCACGTGGGCGTGTACTTGTTGCCGGTCTGGGCGTTGTCGTCGATCTCCGGCGGCAGGCGGACCTCCTCGTCGTCCCACTTGAACGGGACGTCGTACCAGTCGGCCACGTCCCGGCGGGTCCGCTGGAGCCACTGGCTCGTCGCGATGATCTTGTTGCCGATGGTCGTCGAGCGGGCCGTCCGCCGCCGCGAGCCCTCGTACTCGTCCTCGTACTCGATGCCGTACTCCTCGCAGAAGTCCTCCTTGTCGGACTCCCCGACCACGTCCCCCCGCGAGAGGTCCAGCAGTTCGTAGGCCTTCGCGTGCATCGTGCAGACGTTCCCCTTGAGCGCGCGCGGGGACTCGCCGAGTCGCTCGGCGAGGCGCTCGCGGATCTCCGCCGCGGCCGCCCGGGTGTACGACACCACCAGCACGTCCCGGAACTCCACGTCGTCGTTCTCTTCGAGCAGGGTCTCGACCCTGTCGAGCAGTGCCGTCGTCTTCCCGCTCCCGGGACCACCAAACAGGCGCGTCACCTGGGTGGACGGTTCAGTCATTGGGCAACTAGTGGGGCCCGTGGGTCATAAACGGCGTGGCTTGGAGTCGTCGCCGGCGGACCGCCCCCGAAACGGCCCGGCGGCACCACGACGGGGTCGGGTCGGTCAGTCGCGGTACAGCGAGACGTACAGCATCGTGAACCCGATGATGAAGGGGATCGATTCGGTCATCCGGAAGAACAGCCTGACCGTCTCGGTCGCCTCGCGGACGCCGATCTGTGCGATGACGGTGCTGGCGACGCCCATGCTGATGAAGGCGAACCCCATGAAGGCGTACTGCAGCCGCTCGGACGGGCGCTGTCGGTACGCCTGGAAACTGATCAGCGTGATCCCGAGCGAGAGCCCGAACACCGCCATCCGCATCAGCGCCAGGACCCCCCGCATGACCGCGACGACTTCTACCATTCGTCGTCTGTCCGGCAGGACGCACCGACATATAATTTCGCCGGTCCCGCGCGCGGTCGGTCGAGCGACCGCTCACGTGGCGCCCCGCCGCGGTGGTGTCCCCGCGCGCCGCCGCGCTCACTCCGGGTTGAGGTCGTCCCAGAGCTGGCTGAACCGGTCGGGGAGGTTCTCCTCGCGGTAGATGCGCACCTTGTACTCGTCGTCCTCCAGGGAGATGACCGTCGACTCGAAGTTCGACTCGTAGACCTTGTAGTGGTTGCCGTCGTCGGCTACCAGGGTCTGGTCCTTGACGAGGTCGTACTGGCTGAGCATCTCGATGCGGCGGTAGACCGTCGGCAGCGACAGGTCGCACTCCTCGCTCAGGTCCTTCGCCGACCTGGGCTCGCGGCTGATCGCCGCGAGCACGCGTCGGGCGTGTTCGTCGCCGATGGTATCGAGGATCTCCTCGATTGCCCGTTCGTCGTCCACTACCAGTGTGATCTCTTGAGGTGTTACAAAGGCCTTTCGAGCGGGCGGCTCTTTCAGGCTCAGAAAACGCGCCTGCCCCATTATGGGAATCGCCTCGCTACCGTGGAGTGCGGACCAAGTGCGAGCCCGGACGCCCCATCGCACCGTGCGCATCCGTGTGTGCCAGTGGTGGGGTGTGGGTTCGACCGGCCCCCGGCGGGAGCCCGCCGGCGCCGTCCGGCGCACGGCGCTCCCTCGCGGGCCGGCACGGGTCGTCCGGGCCCGCATGCGGTCCTCGCCGGCACGAGCGCGCTGCCGGAGGTCGTTCCCGGCATCCCCCCCAACGCGTCTCCCCCGACGCAGCCAGGGAACGAACGGGTCTTCGGACCCGCCGGCTCTCCCCCTGCCGGCCTCCGTTGCCCGCCTTCCGGTGGACTTCCCCCCTACTTTCCCCCCCAATCTTCCCCTTTCGCACCGAACGGTCACCGCCCCGAGTCGAGGGCGCGCCCGGCTACTGCGGGTTCAGCTCGCCGGACTCGACCATCGCCTCCAGCGGGTTGTCCTCGATCGCCAGCGGGAGGTCGACGCGACCGCGGCGGCGCGCCGACTCCCAGATCCCGAAGATGATCTCGGTGCTATTGAGAGCGTTCTCGGCCCCGATCACGGCCCGGTCGCCCGACTCCAGACAGTCCACGACGTGGGCGACCGCGTCGTCGATGGGGTCGGTCCAGGCACCTTCCTCGACGGTCTCGCCGGTCCACTCGCCGCCGTCGGTCCGCCAGCGCAGGTCCGCGTCGGACCGTTCGGGGCCGACTTCGAGGACGCCGTCGGTCCCGACGAAGCGCATGTCCGCGGGGACGAACGAGCGGTCGCCGCCGGTCGAGACGACGGCGTCGACGCCGCTCTCGTAGCGCCAGTGGGCGTGGGCCTGGTTCTCGTTGTGGGCGCCGAACCACTTGTTCTCCTCCCGGTAGTCGATCCCCCCGATGACCCACTCGGCGGGCACGTCGCCGGCGACGCCCGTCGCAAAGTCGATCATGTGCGTGCCGCCGTCGTAGATGTTCCCCGGCGCGAGTTCGATCCGTTCGAGGTCGCCGATGGCGCCGTCCTCGATCCGCTCGCGGGCCCGCACCCACGTGGGCTTGAACCGGCGCATGTGGTTGAAGGTGAGCTGGACGCCCGCCTCGCGACACCCCTCGGCCATCCGCCGGGAGTCGCCCCACGTGAGGTCCATCGGCTTCTCGCAGTGGATGGCCTCGACGCTGTCGCTCCGCGCGCAGTCGAGCACCACGTCGGCGTGGTCCTCTGGCCAGACCGAGACCGAGACGATATCCGGCTCGGCCTCGGCGAGCATCGCCTCGTAGTCCTCGAAGACGCCGTCGTCGTCGATGCCGAAGCGGTTCGCGAACGCCGCGGCGCGCTGGGGTACCAGGTCCGTGCAAGCGACGAGTTCGCAGTCGTCGAGCTTCTCGTAGCCCTCGCCGTGGTAGTAGTTCATCGCGAATCCCTCGGGGCCCGGGTTCTTCAGATCCGCCTGGTCGCCGGTCCCGACGAAAGCGATGTCGTAGGTGGTCACGACTACCCCTCTCGGGGGCGGTCCCGTAGTCCTTGCGCCCGCGGAAGCGCGAACGGCGTGGAACCGAGACCGACCCTCAGCGACGCCAGTCAGCCGGACCGCCTGCGTCGCAGCCACATCCCGATACCGACGCCGATCACTCCCGGCAGGAGTGAGAACTTGAGTGTCTGTTCGAGCGCGACGGGGAGAACGCCCGCGAGCGTGTCGGGACACGGAAAACACCCGAAGACCTGGTACCACCAGACCCGATACGCGAAGAACGGCACCGCCCCGACGGCGAATCCCGGGAGGATCCCACCATTCAGCCCTGCCGCCGCTGCCGCGACTATGCCGATCACGGCCGCGAACAGGATGTGGAACTGGTAGTCGGCGCCGGGGAACTCGATCAGCGGCGACAGTGCACCGAGCGACGCGTACGCCGCGATCCCGAGCGGAACCGCCGACAGGACGACGAGCACGGTTCGCCGGTCGCTCGCCCCTACTAGGAACTCCTTGCTCGTCCAGTTCACGGACGAACAACTGCGACCGACTGCAAAAGAGGTGACCTGTCCGCGGGATACGTCGTCAGCCTTCGAACCCATCCTCCCACCTGAAAATACCATCGCGCTGGATCACCTCGCCGTCGACCTCCAGCCGGGAGTCGCCGGTCATGTCGGTGATGAGGTCGACGTGGACCGCCGAGTCGTTGCCGGACTCCCCCTCGGGGAGGTTGGCGTCGTAGGCGCGGCCGAGCGCCAGGTGCACCGTGCCGGCCATCTTCTCGTCGAAGAGGATCCGCCCGGTCGGGCGGTCGATGCCGCGGTTCATCCCGACCCCGAGTTCGCCCAGCTGTCGGGAGCCGCCGTCGGTCTGGATGATTTCGTCGATCACGTCCTCGCCCTGCGCGGCCTCCCAGTCGACGACGACGCCGTCCTTGAACGTGAGCTTCACGTCGCGCACGTCGCGGCCGCGGATCGTCATCGGCACGTCGAAGGTGACGACGCCGGCGGTGTCGTACGGTGCGGTGAACACCTCGCCGGAAGGGAGGTTGTGCGAGTCGTAGGCGACGCTGGCGGCGGAGTTGACGGCGGTGCGGCCGTCGATGAAGAGGGTGAGGTCGGTCCCCTCGTTGACGACCCGGACCTCCTCGCCGTCGTCGAGGATGTCCTTCAACTGGGCCATCTCCGCGGCGAGCGCCTCCCAGTCGCGCAGGGTGGCGTCGTAGACGAACTCGGCGTACTCCGCGTAGGCCATGCCGGCCTGCTGTGCGAGCGAGCGGGTGGGGTGGACCGTCGAGACCCAGTCCGTGTCGAGGCGGGCCTCCCTGACCCCCCGGCGCGCGCGGCCGTGGCGCTGGGTGCGCTCGCCGGGCACGTCGGCCATCGCCGCCGTGTTGCGGCCGCCGCCCAGCGAGAGCACGCTGTCGGCGTTTTCGTATAGCGATAACTCGTGTATCGGATCCTCGTCGAACTCGCCGTCGTGGGCGCGGAGATAGGCCCGCTGGACCTCCTCTGAGGCGTAGACGGTCACCACGTTCGCGCCGCGCTCACCCAGCACCTCCGCGACGGCGACCGCGAGGTCGTGTGCGCCCTCGTCGACGCTGACGACCACGTCGTCGCCCGCCTCGACCCGCGCGCTCCAGTCGACCAGCGTCTCCGCGTGTTCGCGTACGCGTTCGTCCATACCCCGCCGTCGGCCGCCGCGGACTAAACGGTGGCGCGCCCGCCCGGTGACCGCCCCGGTTCCGACCGTCCTCGCACTTCCCGGCCGGACGGGTCCTGTCAGTCGTATTTCGGTCTGCCTAAATTCCGAAACGGCTTTATCGAATTAGGTGAGCCTAAAACGTATGGCAGACTCCGATTCCGACGCGACGCGCAGAACGTATCTGGCCGCGGCGGCCGCCGTCCTCGGTGGCGGCGGCCTCGCGGGCTGTGCCAGCGACGGCGGATCGACCGACACGCCGGCCGACGACGCCGGCGCGACCGACGAGCCCACCGCGACGCCCACCGACACGCCGACACCGGCCGAGTCGTCCGGGACGGAGACGCCGTCGGGGACCCGATCGGCCGTCGAGACGCCCTACTCGGTGTCGATCGAACCGATGGGGAGCGTCGAGTTCGACGCCGTCCCCGAGACCTGGGTCGCCAACAACGGCTCGTGGGCCGACATGGGGATCGCCCTGGGCCTCGAACCGCCGGAGGGCGTCTGGCTGAAGAACCGCTACCACACCGACTACTACGACTCGATCCCGGGGGTCAGCGTCGACAAGAGCGACATGGTGTCGCTCTACCAGGACGGCGGCGTCGGCAAGGAGCTGTTCTACGAACTCGACGCCGACGTGCACGTCATGGACCCGAACTTCCTGATGAACCGCTTCAAGGGGTGGGAACAGTCCGACGTGGACGAGATCGCCGCGGAGATCGCGCCGCTGTTCGGCAACTGCATCTACGCCCAGCACTACCCCTGGCACTCCGATTACCGCTACTACACCCTCTTCGAGGCGTTCGAGAAGCTCGCGCAGGTGTTCAAGCGGACCGACCGCTACGAGGCCTTCGAGGCCGTCCACGACGACTTCCAGTCGAACCTCGCCCCCGTCGTCCCCAACCAGGGGAGCCGCCCCGAGGTCGCCGTCCTCTGGGGCGTCGGCAACGAGCCCGTCGAGTACTACCCGTACATCATCGGGGAGGGGACCGGCTTCAAGCACCTCCGGGACCTCCGCGTGCGGGACGCGCTCGCCAGCACGGACATCAAGGACTTCCACGGCTCGCGGGCGGCCATCGACCTGGAGACGCTGCTGAAGGTCGACCCCGAGGTGATGCTGCTCCGCGGCTACGAGGCCATGTCCGCCTCGGAGTTCCGGGACACCGTGGTCTCGTTCCTCGAAGACCACCAGACCGCGAGCACGCTCACGGCCGTCGAGAACGGCGATGTCTACCGCGCGGGCGGCCTCTACCAGGGCCCGATCACCAGCATGGTGCTGACCGAGCGGACCGCGAGCCAGCTCTACGGCGCCGACGCGGAGCTGTTCGACCGCGAGCGCGTCGCGGAGATCGTCGCGGGTGACCTGTAGATGAGCGACGCGGGCGAGGGCGGTGCGGACGCGACCGGCGGACCGGCGGCCAGCGGCGAGTCCGTGGACGCGGACGCGGTCGTCGTCGGCTGCGGCCCGGCCGGCGCCGCGGCGGGCGTGTTCCTCGCCCGCTACGGGCTCGACACCGTCGTCTTCGACCGCGGAACCGCGTCGCTCGACCGCTGCGCGTTCCTCGGCAATTACCCCGGCTTCCCGGCCGGTATCGACGTCGAGACGTTCCAGGGGTTGCTCCGCGACCACGCCCGGGAGGCCGGCTGCCGACTGGTCGAGGACCTCGTCGAGTCGGTCGAGCGGGCGACCGACGCGGACGGCCCGGACGCGGCCCCGCCGGACGGTCCCCTGGCCGTCTCGACACAGGACGGCCGTCGCGTCGTCGCCGAGCGGGTGGTCGCGGCGACGCGCTACACCGGCGAGTACCTCCGGCCGCTCGGCGGCGACGCGATGTTCGAGACCCACGAGCACGACGGGGAGGAACACGAACACTTCGACCCCGACTATTCGGACGAGGACGGCCGGACGCCGGTCGACGGGCTCTACGTCGCCTCGCCCGCGGGCCAGCGCGACGTGCAGGCGGTCGTCGCCGCGGGGCGGGGCGCCCACGTCGCGCGGACGCTCCTCGAAGACCGCCGCGTCGACCGGGGGTACCCCCGCGACCTCGCCCGCCACTACGACTGGCTGCGGCCCGACAGCGAGTTCGAGGGCGAGTGGGGCGACCGCGAGCGCTGGCGCGAGTGGTTCGACGAGCGGGTCCCCGACGACCACGACGCGGGCGACGAGCGCCTCGCCGACCTGCGCGAGGCGTACGTCGACGACGCCTTCGACACCCGCCGGAGCGCCGACGAGGTCGCCGACCTGACCGACCGCGCCCACCGCCGGCTCCTCGACCACCTCGACGACGACGCGGTGCTCGACCGCGCCGCCGAGATCGAGGCCGAACGCGCCGAGACGACCGAGCCGGACGGGGAGGGGCAGTGACTCACCCCGACCGTCGCCCAGCGCGTCGAACCGCAACCACTAAGCCGCTGTTTAGGCATACCTAAACCGATCGGATGGTAGAGAACGCTGTGTCGGGAACGGAGACGGAGTCCGGGGCGAGGGCGTCCGACAGCGGCCGTCTCGACTGGGTCGACCGGTCGCTGCTGGGGCTGTGCCTGGGGAGCCTGGCGGTGGCCGTCGCCGCGGGGCTCGTCCAGGTGAGCTTCGGGTCGTACTCGATGTCGGTCGTGCGGGCCTGGCGGTCGGTCGTCGACCCCGCCGTCCTGCTCGACCACCGCTGGATGCTCAACTTCCTGCTCGGCGAGGGGCTGATGCGGACGGTCACGGGCTTCCAGGGCGAACTGCCGGAGCTCGCGACGCCGACGCTCATCGTCTGGACGATCCGGCTGCCGCGCGTGTTCGTCGCCGGGCTCGTCGGCGCGAACCTCGCCGTCTCGGGGGCCATCTTCCAGGCCGTGACGCGCAACGAGCTGGCGAGCCCGTTCGTGCTCGGCGTCTCCTCTGGCGCGGGCCTGCTCATCCTCCTGACGCTCGTCGTCTTCCCCGTCCTGGCGGCGGCGCTGCCCATCATCGCCGCCGTCGGCGGGATGGCCGCGTTCCTGCTGGTCTACGTCATCGCCTGGAAGGGCGGCACCTCGCCGGTCCGGCTGGTGCTGGCGGGGGTCATCGTCGGCACCGTCTTCCAGAGCCTCCAGACCGGCCTGTTCTTCTTCGCCGACAGCATCGGCGTGGTCCAGTCGGCCATCCAGTGGACGACGGGCTCGCTGACCGGCGTCGACTGGGAGCAGGTCCGGACCGCGCTGCCGTGGTCGATCGTCGCCGTCGGGCTGTCGCTGGTCGGCGCCCGCCAGCTGAACGTCCTGCTTTTGGGCGAGCGGACCGCCTCCTCGCTCGGGATGAACGTCGAGCGGATGCGGTTCGCCCTCTCGGCGGTCGGCGTGCTCGCGGCCGCGGCGAGCATCGCCGTCGCCGGCATCGTCGGCTTCGTCGGGCTCATCGTCCCCCACGTCGTCCGCAACATCGTCGGCAGCGACTACCGCCGGCTCGTCGTCGGCTGCGTCTTCGCCGGCCCCGCCCTGCTGGTGGCGGCCGACGTGGGCGCGCGGCTGGCCATCCCCGTCCTCACGGGCGGGAGCGGCCAGCTCCCCGTCGGCATCGTCACCGGCCTCGTCGGCGGCCCGTACTTCCTCTACCTGATGCGCAAACAGGAGCAACTCGGAGAGATATGAGCCAGAGCGACACCACCCCGGCCGAACCGCACCGCCGCGACGAACACACCGACTGCGAGGAGACGCCCGACGCCCAGTCGGCGCTCTCGGCGCCCGCTATCGGCACCGACGCCGACCCCGACGGCACCCCCTTCGAGGCCGAGGATCTGGTCGTCGGCTACCCCACGAGCGAGGAACCCGTCGTCGACGGCGAGTCGCTCGTCGCCGCCCCCGGCGAGGTGACCGCCCTCGTCGGCCCCAACGGCAGCGGCAAGAGCACACTCCTGAAGGCGATGGCCGACCAGCTCGCCCCCGAGGCGGGCGCCGTCCGCATCGACGGCCGCGAGGTCGCCGACATGGAGGCCAAGGACCTGGCCCGGCGGCTGGGCCTGCTCTCCCAGGAGAACGTCGCCCCCGACACCATCACCGTCGGGAAGCTCGTCGAACACGGCCGCTACCCCCACCGGGGCTTCTTCGACGGGCTCACCGACGAGGACCGCGCCGCGGTCGACCGCGCGATCGAGCTGGCCGGCGTCGACCACCTGCGGGGCCGCGACGTGGGCAGCCTCTCCGGCGGCCAGAAACAGCTGGTCTGGATCGCCATGGTGCTCGCCCAGGAGACCGACGTGCTCCTGCTCGACGAGCCCACGACGTTCCTCGACATGCACCACCAGCTCGAAGTGATGGAGATAATCGAGCGGCTGCGGGCCGACAGCGACAAGACCGTCGTCGTCGTCCTCCACGACCTCCAGCAGGCCGCCCGCCTCGCGGACCGGGTCGTCGCGCTGAAAGACGGCGCCGTCCAGGGCCGCGGCGACCCCGAGGCGGTCGTCACCGAGGAGTTGCTCGCCGACGTGTTCGGCATCGAGGCCGACGTCGTCCCGACCGAGCGCGGCCCGCAGATCACGCCGCTCCGGCCGCTCCATGACGAGGACGGCGCCGACCGTCACGACTGACGCAGTTTCGTCGCTCCGGTCGCTCTGCTCCTGTTTTTCTCCGGTTGTCCGTACGCGCTCGCGAGTCCACCGACTCGGCGGCGTCTGACGCTGTCAAGCGCATCCCGGATATCGAGTCGGAGTCAGAGCCGTGTCTCCGCGACTACTGCAACTCCTCGACGAGCGCGGCGACGGCACTATCCACGACGGACGGCTCGAGTCGACCCTGCCAGAAGTCGATATCCGCACGGTCGATCGACTGCACGCCCCAGGGGACGATCCGGCTCTCTCCCGGTGTCCCGCCCCGGACCCAGGCGTCGTCGGGTATCTCGACCAGTCCGTCCAGCCAGGATTTCGTCGTGAGCGTGAGTGCGATGTACTGCTCGCCGTGGAAGGGTCGCCCCTCGTGATTCGAGGTCACGAGCCACGGGCGCGCCGCTTCCTCACCCTTGAACGGGTCCGCCCCGTACACGACATCGCCGCGTTCGAAGATCGGTGTAGGCCCGTCGTCGGTCACTGTTCGTCCGTGAGGCTCGGGTGCTGTTCGTCCGGTGCGCGCTCGCGCCACCCCTCGCGGTCCTCCTCGCCGAGTCGCTCGTTGAACAGCGCCGTCGCTCGCTCGTATCCGCTCGCCGTCGCCAGCCGTTCCTCGCTCTCGGTCACCGCCCAGTAGGTGGCCTTGTGTTCGACGAGTCCGCGCTGCTTCAGCCGCGTGAGCGCCGTTCTGACGGCGTTCTCGTCGATCCCGGACCGATCGGCGATCTCGCTCGCCTCGAACGCGCGGTCGTCGTGGGCGACCAGGAACCCCAGCACCCGCTGTGGCACGGACAGCGATTCGAGCTCCTCCTCGGTCGCCTCGCGGAACGTCTCCCTGTCTATCGACATCGGTCGTGTCCACGTAGCGGAGCGAACGATATGAACGTTATCGACGAAATCTCTGTGACGGATGAAACTCTCGTCCTGTCGGAGCGGATCCGTCGAGCGACCACGCCGCTTCGGCCGGCGGCGCCTCCCTTTGCGCTCGTTCGCTGGCCACGGGCGAACGCGGCGCTCGGACTCGGGTTTTACCTGCCTGGCTGCGAATCGCCTAGTCGCGGCGTCTATGGCTGTCAAGCGCATACCGAGATACCGAATCTCCCGGACGCATCCGCTCGTCGCCACTCCGGAGCGCAAAGAAACGCGGTCGGACGCCGGGATCTAGACACGTCCGACCTGTCCTCGCTGCGTCCGCAACTATGTGGTACGAGATCTATCAGCAAGAACGTCGTTGGGCGGTGCGTATCGGTCGCTATCCGGATCCTGTCTCGATTCACCCTCGACAGTGTCGCGACAGTCGATACGGTGTCGTCGGTCGGTTCCCCGCACCGCAGAGTCTACCGCCACCCGCTCGGCGGGTCCGTCCATGGCGACGACCCTCGACGGCGAGGCGCTGGCCGCGCGACTGAGAGACGACCTCCGCGAGTCGGTCGAACGGCTCGCCGATGACAGCGCTCGACCCGGACTGGCGACCGTCCACGCCGGCGACGAGCCGGCCGCCGAGTCCTACGTCCAGATGAAACAGCGCGACTGCGAGGAGGTAGGCATCGAGGGGACGCGCGTCGACATCGACCCCACCGCCCCGGCGTCGGAACTGCACGATACTATCGCCGACCTGAACGCCGACCCGTCGGTCCACGGCGTCCTGATCCAGGACGACGTGCCCGAGCACGTCGACTGGCGTACGGCGATCCGGCGCATCGATCCCGAGAAGGACGTCGACGGGCTCCACCCTGACAACGTCGGGCGGCTGCTCGCGGGCGCCCCGCGGTTTGTCCCCTGCACGCCGCTGGGGATCCGGCGACTCCTGGCGGAGTACGACATCGATATCGCGGGCGCGAACGTGGTCGTCGTGAACCGTTCGATGATCGTGGGGAAACCGCTCGCGGCGCTGCTGGGCGCTCGCGGTGGGAGTGCGAGCGGGGGTGCGGACGCCACGGTCACGATCTGTCACTCCCGGACCGAGGACCTCGCAGCGAAGACCCGGGCCGCGGACGTCCTCGTGGTCGCCGTCGACCGCCCCAGGTTTCTCGACGGGTCGATGGTGACCGAGGGGACGACGGTCGTCGACGTGGGGATCGGTCGCGTTCCCGCCGAAAGCGGGAGGGGCTACGAACTCGTCGGCGATGTCGACGCCGCAAGCGTCGAGCTGAAGGTCGACTACTTCGCGCCGGTGCCCGGCGGCGTCGGGCCGATGACCAGGGTGATGCTACTTCGCAACACCGTCCGGGCCGCCCGCCGGCAGACAGACGCGCCCGCGGGCGAGTGAGCCGGCAGCACGCTTACCGACCCGACGGGCGTAGCGCGACCCGAGTATGACCGACACGCCCGTCGAGCGCTGGGAGTACAAGACGCTCCGGCCGGAGCGCGACGCGACGCGGAAGGAGGCGGTGGACCCCGAGGCGGCGCTGAACGAACGCGGCGCCGAGGGGTGGGAACTCGCGGGGACGATCGACTACACGGGCGGCGGCACGAAGTTCATCGTGTTCAAGCGACCGGCGGGCCGCGGCGACGGTGAGCGGCCGTGAGCGGGCGCAGCGACCCGGACGAGGTCAGCACCGCCAACACGATGCGCGAGCGGGCCGGCACCAGCCGGCTCAAGATCTGGTTGCTGCTCGGGGCGAACCGACTGCACGTCGCGGCCGTCCTCGCCGCGCTGGTGTTCGCGGCCGTCGTCGCGGCCGTCACGCTCCTGCCCGAACCGCTCGGCCCGCAACTGCGGTCGGGCGACACGATCGAGACGATGTTCTCGACGATGATCGGGGCCATCGTCACCGTCACCACGCTCGTCGTCACCATCGGCCAGCTGGTGCTCTCCCAGGAGAACGGCCCGCTCGGCGAGCAGCGGGCGCGCATGGAGGACTCGATGGACTTCCGCGAGTTCACCGGGGAGCTCACCGACTCGCCGAGCCCGGCCGACCCCTCGGAGTTCCTCCGCCAGATCGTCGTCGTCGCGCGGCGACGGGCGGAGGCGCTCCGCGTCGCGGTGGCCGACAACGACGACGCCGCTCTCCGCGAGGAGGTCGAGGAGTTCACCGACAGCCTGATCGGGAACGCCGACCACGTCACCGACCAGCTCGACGGCGCGAAGTTCGGGAGCTTCGACGTGGTGTTCGCGGCGCTGAACTACAACTACGGCTGGAAGATCTTCCAGGTCGAGCGGATCGGCGACGACTACGAGGAGTCGCTCTCGGCGGAGGAACGGGGGCTGCTGACGGAGCTGAAGACGGCGCTCAGCCTGTTCGGGCCGGCCAGGGAGCACGTGAAGACGCTGTACTTCGAGTGGGCGCTGGTCACGCTCTCGCAGCTGATCCTCTACGCGGCGGTCCCGGCGCTGGTCGTCGCCGCCGTCATGCTGACGGTGGGCGACGCCGGCACGTTCCCGGGGCGGACGCTGGGCGTGCTGAACATGACCTGGGCGATCGGGCTGGCGTTCACGGTCACGCTGCTCCCGTTTCTCCTGTTTACCTCCTACGTGTTGCGGATCCTGACGATCGCCAAGCGGACGCTGGCGATCGAACCGCTCATCCTCAGGGACTCCCAGCGGTAGGGTCGAACCGCAACCCCTACTTGCGCGCCCGGAGACTCCCGAGTATGCAACTGGGCGTCGTCGGACTCGGCCGGATGGGACAGATCGTCGTCGACCGCGTGCTCGACGCGGGCCACGACGTGGTGGCCTTCGACCTCGACGAGGAGGCCGTCGCGCGGGCGGCCGACGCGGGGGCGACCCCCGCCGACTCCGTCGTCGACCTCGCCGAGCGGCTCGGGGCGGACAAACGGGTCTGGCTGATGGTCCCCGCCGGCGACGCCGTCGACGCCGCGCTCGACGACCTCGAACCGCACCTCGATTCCGACGACGTCGTCATCGACGGCGGCAACTCCCACTTCGAGGACTCGGTCCGCCGAGCGGAGGCCACGGACGCCGCCTACCTCGACTGCGGGACCTCCGGCGGCCCCGCCGGCGCGGAACTGGGCTTCTCGCTGATGGTCGGCGGCCCGGAGTGGGCCTACGAGGAACTCTCCCCCGTCTTCGACGCCGTCGCCACGGGACCGGACGGCCACGACCGCATGGGGCCCGCCGGGTCGGGCCACTACGTGAAGATGGTCCACAACGGCGTCGAGTACGCGCTGATGCAGGCCTACGGCGAGGGGTTCGAACTGCTGGCGAACGGCCGCTACGATCTGGACCTCGAATCCGTGGCGCGCACGTGGAACAACGGCGCGGTCATCCGCTCGTGGCTGCTCGAACTCTGCGAGGAGGCCTTCGCGGAGGAGGGCAACGACCTCGGGACCGTCGCCGACCGCGTCGAGGGCGGGTCGACGGGCACCTGGACGGTCCAGGAGGCGCTCGAACAGGAGGTCCCCGTTCCCCTGATCTACGGCGCGCTCGCCGAACGGTTCGACTCCCGCTCGTCCGGCGGCGAGGGGCCGGGGCGGTTCTCCCGGCGGCTCGCCAGCCGGCTGCGCTACGGGTTCGGTCGTCACGACGTGCCGCGGCGGGAGTAGCGAGAGTGGGTGACACGGCTACAACTCGGCGCCGACCGTCCGGTTCGGGGCCGAAACGCCGGTTTTGATCCTACGATTTTAGCGCCCGGAGACAGAGCCAGTGGGGCCGCTCCGAGAACGTCTCGTACTCCTCCGGACACCGCTCCGCGAACGCCTCCGTGGGTTCGGGCTCGGACAGCTCGTCGAGTCGGAATCCCGCGTCGAGCAGGGGGTTGATGACCGCTGACATCGGTCGCCGGTGGGTGACCATCTCGACGCCCCAGTCGGCGGTGTGGGAATCGGTCTCGAAGTAGTTCCAGTCGTCGTACTCGACGTAGTTCTGCATCGGGTGTCGCATCGAGCAGACGAGGAATCCGCCGGGAGCGAGGACCCGCGCGAACTCCCCGAACAGCCGCTCCCAGTCTTCGATGTGGTCAACGACCGACCCGCTCACGATCCCGTCGAACTCGTCGTCGGCCGCGAAGTCGAGCGGTCTCGTGAGATCGGTCCGCCGGAGTTCGACCGCGTCCCCCACGCGCTCGGCGGTTTCAGCGAGCATCTCCTCGCTCACGTCGGCGGCCACGACCTCCGCATCCCGCTCGACCAGCCAGTCGGTGTACACGCCGGATCCGCATCCGGCGTCGAGGACCCGCTTCCCCTCCACGTCCGGGATCAGGGCCGTCGTTCCGGGGAACTCGAAGTGGGCCTGGAAGGGGTTCTCCTCCCAGTACCCGTCCGCGTACGATTCGGCGATTTCGTCGTAGGTGTCCGCGACATCCCGCACGTCGTCCGAATCCATACGCCGGAGGCGCGCGCCGGGACAATGGATTTTGCGCAGGCGTGGGACCCCTTCTAACCCGGGGCTCTGCGCGACCGGGACGTGGAGCACGCCGCCCCCTCTCCGACCGGTGGCGGTCATCCCGGTAACACGTTCGGGGGCGGCGTCGGGCGGTTGCCCACCGTTGAAGCGTCAGTTAGTTATACGGGCACTCCGAAGCGGCAAACATGGTCGATACAGTGAGTGTCGCGATCGGGGCGGCGTTGACACTCGTCGTCGTCGCGGTCCACTACGCGAAGGGGACGGGCTGGGAGCCCCCGGCGGACATCTCCCAGGAGGTCCTCGAGAAGCGGGCGGCCGCGGTGCCCGACACGGACTTCCCCGAGCCCATGAACCGCTCGATCGGCGGCGGCGCCGCGGGCGCCATCCCCGCCGGCGAGGGCGGCGCCGAGCTCGAGGAGGGCGAGGAGGGCGGCGACGAGGAGGAGGGCTTCGACCCCGAATCCATCCCGGACGACGAGGTCGAGTACTACGACATCGAGTTCGCCAAGGAGGGCGAGACCATCGAGATCGCCAACAATGAGAACATCCTCGACGCCGGCGAGGAGGAGGGCTGGGACCTCCCCTACGCCTGCCGTCAGGGCCAGTGTGTCTCCTGCGCCGGGCAGATCCAGGACGGCCCCGCCGGCGACTACATCCGCCACGAGCACAACGAGGCGCTGTTCGACGACGACATGGACGACGGCTACTGCCTGACCTGCGTCGCCTACCCGACCGACGACTTCACGCTCGAGACGGGCGAACAGCCCTGACCGCCGCCCGGATTCTCCGTTCACCGCCGCGTCTCACAACGGTTAAGGGTGCCACCGCGCTACCCGGATACGAGGGCCCGTAGCTCAGTGGACAGAGTGCTTGGTTCCGGACCAAGTTGTCCGGGGTTCAAATCCCCGCGGGCTCGTGTACATTCTACACAGTGCGGATATGCAGGACGGCAGTACGATCCACATCAATCTACCGCCCCCTCGGAGCTGAAGTTCGACTCGAACCGAGTTCCTCCACTTGCTGTCATGCGGTCCGTAGGAACCAGTGTCGGAGCAGAACCACGTCATCACTGGCTCCTTGATTTTCTTTATATATTAGACTTAGAAGCTGTCATAGAATTCTTCTCACACCGTGATGATCGCGCTTTCTGGATTGTCTCTGCGTTCGTAGTTGGTGATAGCGACAGCGAGGCGGAGGCACAGAACGAGGAATACCTGTGTTCGCGCGTGGACGCGGCCTCGGGGTTCGCCCGAGCTACAGTCCTTCACTGATTCGTTGGTTCGTTCGACGCCAATCCAGCAGTTGTAGGTCTCGTCCAGCGTCGATTGCTTCCGCTGAACATCCTCGCTGTGTTCGGTGATGCGGTCTTCGACCCTTTATTGTATTGAGCGGGTCGTTGGTGTTTCGCCTGTCATACGGATCGGCTGACATGACCTCTGCGGCCAGCAGGTGGTCGTGCCAGTCGAGCGTGTCGTAGGCGCTGTCACCAACCATCTAGGTCGGCTTGGCGACGGCGAGCGTATCACACGTGACGCGCATCGGCGTCTCCTGTGGCGCTTGTTCACTCTCGGTGAACTTGGCTGCAATTGGGATATTTGACCCGATCGAGACGTCGTGCAACCGTATCCATGGTAGTACTCTTCGGCGGTTGGATCGTAGCACTTCGAGGCATCTTGATCGGCGAGCATCATTTTCACGTGGGTTGAACCGATGCAAAATGTCAAGTCGAGCAGGCTGCATCGAGCGGCCTGCCCGACGAGTCGGTCAAAGACTTCGTCGACAGTGTGTTCGAGGTCGGTAAGAAAACGATCGACCGCGGCTCTTGACGGCGGTCAATCGAGGCCACAGCTCAGCCAGACGAACGTGTCGAAGCTCTCGTTCAACGGGACGGGTCCCGGAGATGTCATGGTAGTAGCAACGAAGGAAGCCACGCATCAGCTCTGGTGGTTCGTGTTCTTGTGTTCGCCCCGCCTGCGCCGGGGCGAACACATCGAACTCTTCGAAAAGCTCGAGAGAAATACGCTCAAACAACGCTAGTGTCTCGGTCTCCGCGACATTGAGTAACGACTCTACCGAAGGAACATCTTGCAGGGCCGGTGAACTCATCAACCTCAGCGTTTACCCCGCTCTTTGGTGTGGTAACCGTTCTATGACACCTCATAGATTTCTAAGATTGTCGTTGAATATCTCTCCAAATACTGTTCCTCTAAAGAATTCCCAATTCAGCCCTCCTTTAGATAAAATCCGGCCCACATAAAGACACCCGCGATAAATCCAATGATCCCCAATGGCCATCGTAACCAATCTGGAAGCGGGTTTTCAAGATACGGGGCAATAAGACCCGTATATGCAGAGAACTCAAGTGGATTGTACAGGAACGCCCCTGTGACGGTAAGGATCAGACCAATCGTTGCAGTCCACGAGATCTTGTGGGCAAAGTACCTGAAGTCAAACACCATCCCTGAAATAAGCAAAAAGAAAACCCCTGCCCAGAACCGGCGGACAGCATCTGCTGTTTCCCCACTCCCAATAACGTACACTGCGGCGATACTTAACGCCGTTTGAAACGAAATTAACCCCGTCACGACAAAGATAATCAATCGAGTTCGAAGTTTTGACCAAATATAGCTTTGTGCTCGCTTAAGAACAGCAATTAAAGCAGACAATGACAGATCAGTATCACCACCCCCCGAGGAGAATATTGGAATGAAAAAATCCAGAACCTTCTGAATTATCCTTGCTGCGATTGCCCCCTGAACCATCCGCCCACTCACAAACAAGAAAAACACGAACATTAACAGAAACTCCTCCTGCTGAATTGTAACGTACGTTGCGCCACCAATACTGACGGTGAGACAAGTAACAAAAAACATCGTGAACACAGGCGCCTGAGTACTCAAACCGTCAAACAGTCCCTCAAAATATTGCTTTCCCATCGCAAGAGAAATGAGACAAAACCCGACTGCAATAGTCACTGGAGGCACCCATCCTGGGATAACATCTACCCATGCCGCGAGTTGCAAGACAAGGTACATACTATGTCTCAGCCACCACATAACGGATTGAGATTATGCCGAGACTTGGTGGAATTGCAAACCCGACAAGAGTTAATCCCATTCGAATCCCAGTTCGAACAGCAGGAATGGTGTAAATGACCGACAATAGTGATACTGCAAAAATGATACCAAGAAACGCCTTCGGTCGCGTATACCTGCGACGAGTGATGAGAAACAAATAGAGAACTACGAACCCTACAACGAATGTAGCGGGCCAAAGACTCTGAACTAGTTCGATATCCATCATTCGTCTGCCTCGTCAACTGTACTCTCCCAAAGCAATACAATCGAAACGACCACTAAGACTACTCCTAGTCCGACGATCGCTTGAGTAGTGAGAATAGGAGCGATAATTCCCATTAAAACAGCTATCCAGTTGTCTGGTGGTTCTGGCGGCGTGGTTGTGGAAGTCTCTGATGTGGAATTGTCACTCCCAGTTTGAGAAGTGCCATTCTGATTTGATCGCGGGGCAGATGTAGGCACGCTCGTTGGGCCTGTAGAGGCTTCTGTTGTTATCGGAGACCTTGATGGAGCAGATGAGTCTGCCGGCACGCTTGTTGTAGTGCTACGAGCTGGGCTTGTTACTGTTTCAGCCGGTGTGTCCGTCGGCGTATCTGTCGGTGTTGGACTCCGGGTCAGCGTGTCCGTCGGCGTATCTGTCGGTGTTGGACTTCTAGTTGGTGGGTCCGTCGGTGTGGGCGTCAAATTTGGCGGAGCTAAAGCGTAAATTTGTCCCCAATCAATAGTTCCCACATAAATCCGATTGTTAAGAACCGCTGGAGACCCCACCTCATCTCTTAACTCAATGCTCCACAGTTCCGACCCATCACCTGCATCAAGAGCATAGAGAGATCGATCATTACTTCCAACGTATACAGTCCCGTCAACAACAACTGGAGAGGATTCTATCTCACCACCAGTCTCAAATCGCCACTGCTGAGCGCCATCAGATGCATTTAATGCATACACATTATTATCCACACTCCCGACATACACCGTCCCATCCGCAACAGCAGGAGAGGACGAATTTACACCAGCATCATACTCCCATTGCTTTGTTCCATCAGATGCATCATACGCTCTTGTTCCAATGTAGACTGTCCCATCCACCACAGCTGGAGAAGATGGATTTGTCTGCTCCGTTTCTAAAGCCCACTCTTCAGTCCCATCCGAAGCATCAATCGCATATAACCAACCAGAATTCCCATCTTGAGTCCCAATATACACTGTACCATCTGCCACTGCCGCTGAGGCACGACTATACTGCCTGCTA
Source organism: Halosimplex halophilum (assembly GCF_004698125.1). Classification (NCBI taxonomy): domain Archaea; kingdom Methanobacteriati; phylum Methanobacteriota; class Halobacteria; order Halobacteriales; family Haloarculaceae; genus Halosimplex; species Halosimplex halophilum. Next base: position 695,186 of record NZ_SRHV01000005.1, on the reverse strand, counting down.
ATATAACCCTCTGTATCAAACGTCCATCTCTCAGAACCATCTGACACATCTAAAGCATATATCGTTCCGAGATCTTCCCCATCCTCACCGAATCGATTCACTCCAGTATACACGGTTTCTCCAACTATTGCTGGCGCAGAAAATGCACGCCCATCCCCTAATTCAACAGACCACTGTTCCGAGCCTCCCCGTATTGCATATACTGTTGCACCGTGCCCATTCGCAAAAAATGCAGTTCCATCTTTTACAGCAGGAGCAGTCACCCCTCCACTCATCTTATTTACAGACCAAAGTTGTTCCCCTGTCTCTGTGTCGTATGCTTGCAATCGAGACCCTTTCCCGATATATACCGTCCCATCTTCAACAACAGGAGAGTCGTATATTTGACTCCCCACAGATTCAGACCAATATTCCTCAACTTCTTCTGACGGGCCAGTCGTATCTGGCGCACCTGTATTCGCAGCATCATAGCCGAATTCAGGCCACGACTCGGTTGCTGTCTCTTCAGAAGGCAGAGATGGCAGTAATTGATTCCCCAGGACAACCCCGCTAGATACCTGTACAAATCTTCGGCGGGTTAGTCCCCAATTCCCCATACCCCGCGAACTTATCGAAACAATATAATTATTGGGTGTTTGTAACTATCTAAACGCATCTTACTCAAATCCAGCATAGATCTGGCGAACATTCTATCGTATACAAACATAATGCTCAATGAAGCGAATCCGGAGAGAACACGTTCTAATCTCCTTTGTAAGCTTGCTCCCGGAAGCTCATGAACATCCTCTGTATGTGTAGTAATGCCAATGGAGGCATCAAGCGAATTCGAGAATAGGTCAGATCTGCTCTGTTGAATCCGCAGACAGCGCAGGGATCGGGGCTGAAGACACGGTCATCAAACTCCAGTGGTGACGGATTCTCAAAACCGGATTTCGATCGATGGGGTGTTTTAGAGAGCGAACGCCGGTTCCGACCAGCTATCCGTCGTCGACTCCTGCTCAAGCGTCGGACGCTAGTCCGCCGATCCAGCCGTCATCATCGGATTCAACAGAGCACACCACTCCGATATCAAAGAATCATCCTTTATTAGACGGCGTCTTCAGTTGTTATCTCTCAGAGGGTACCGAGATCTCAACCGAATTCGCGATTTCTCGACGAAGTTCATCAAGATGTTCTGTTCTAAAGTGTTCAGTAAGTCGCCGAGCGGGTGGATCTCGGGGGAGTACTACACCTATATCGGCTTCCTCAAAGGCTTCGGATATCACTTGCCGATAGATTTTGCTCGTCGCATAGCCAATTACGTAGTCGTATTTCGAGGCGTGAGTCAACAGGAAGTCTACAAGCCGTTCTTCCACTACATCGATCTGGGATTGGTCAGCTGCATTCAGTACGTAGTCGTACGAAAGTACTGCATCAGAGGTCTCGTACTCCTCGGGAACTGGACCATAGAGTCCAGATATAGTGACTTTATGGATCTGGTCCCAGAGACCTGCCTCGGTCAGATGTCTCTCGACTACTTGATGTGTTCTAGAGTTGCTATAGGGCTTGGTTTGGCTGCAGGGAATGATCAAACAAACGGACGACTCCGAGTCGGGTTCGAACGAGAGGTTACGAACGTCAAAGTCATCCGGTTCGTGCTTGAGAGAAGTGGAATCCTTAGAGGGGACCACAATATCGCCGTCATCGTTGAATTTCGTCTGATATGTAAGCGACTCATTGTCCGGTGAATTTGCCTCAATGTCGACATCATCTGGGACCAATGGGCGGAGCTCGGGCCAGCGACTTGCAGCCCGAGCGAGCCCAGTCGCCACATCAAGATTGTCCATAGCAGTGGTGACCAACAATGATTCTAAGTCGTCGTTCTTGATCGCTTCACGGACCTCTATCACTTCGTCCTGGAATACGTGGAAGTTGTGGTGGGCGATGAGAGCATAGAAGTCGCTTTTCATATACGATATAGTTGTTCCGTCTCGCTCGACTTCCACTGGCTTGTATGATTGATCTGCATCGAACACGTACCGCATCGTCTCGAGACCGACATCCTCTAACTCTTCGCAGGCTGGACAGTCGCATTGCCACTCGCTTTCAGACATCTCTTCGAGTGGAATCTTCACACCACTCTCGGGGTGAATGAATTTCTGGTGCTGGGCAGCCTGCACGTACGTCGATGAGTCATAGCTATCCACACCAAGGGTTGCAAGCAATGGGGTGAGACCGCCCCCGATGCCGAATACGTGTAGCGCGATCTCGTCACGCCGGGCAGGAGGGATAGCATCCGTTGCACCCTGTACAATGTCGACGAGAGTTCCGATATTGCCAGACCGGAGTGGAACAAGTGAGCCTACTGCGAGCCCGTCAATCGCTTCCGGATACTCCGTTCGCTGGAAGAGTGTACTGACGTAGTACGCGATCTCTTCGTGATCATGACCGTGGATTGCTGCGTAGACCGTTGGTTCCCAGTCTTCGTATCGTTCGTCTTCGTGAAGGAGGCGAATGCACTCGACGGCACTGTCGATACTATTTTCGACCCGTTGGTGTTTTTCAGCCTCGTTGAGATCCGGCGGGATTGGATAATCAAGCGTTGCAAGTAGGTCTGCACCGTAGTCGTACTGAAGCGAAAGGATTGACTCGGGATTGGTGTAGATTCCCCACTCGTTTTCCTCCCCACCCTCTTCGGGAGGAGAGCCAAACGTCCGGGAATTCATCAGTTTGAAACCGCCCGAGTCAACGAACAGCGGCTGAGTGAATGCAGGTGGGTCAGGATTGTCCTTTGGCGATTCGTGGCCAGTGTGCCAGTCGTGCAGCCCCTCTGCCTCGGTTCGCCATTTCTCTAACTTCTCTGCAGAGAGGTTGAAATCCAGAAAGCTCATCGCTTGGAACATAGCTCCCTGGAACTTTGGATCGCCAAACAGACGATTTCGAAGTCGACTCCAGATTCCCCCAGAGACGGGTGTTGGCCCTCCAATCAGGTTCAGAACCGGAAAGAAGGCCGGAGTTTCAACTGGGCCTTGGTCGGGCGCTTCCGGCGTATAAAGATGGCCGAGACGGGCCGCTCCAACGTCGGCCTCACGTTGTGACCTAAATCCTCTCTCCATCTACGTGCTATAGAACAACAGTAGAGATTAAACGTCTTCGCCTCGGGTCCTGACACGCTATTTATGTTGGTAGAGTTGAATTCCAAGAACCGTCATTCGTTTCGTCCGCTGAAAGGAGATTCAGCGCAGAGTCTGCGCCTTATTTTCGGGATCTAATATCATGATGTCGATTTTCTCGGTCATACCGTTTTTGTATATGACTTTCTCTTCATCGAAATCAAATATGATGGTCCCGCCTCTGTACCCGTTCCGTTCAAGCTCTCGGAGTTGATCTAGGTCCCCAAGTTCCCAGCAAATAAGCTTATCAACACCCTCCAACTGCTTCCCTTCTTCAAAGTGAGTCGTTAGAGTTGGGAGAACCGACGCTGTTTGTAGACCCTTCCCATTGCGTACGATAGTATTGATGTCGGTCTCTGGCTCGAAATCTTCTACCTGAATATTGTTCTCACCCTCATCGGCGAGTCGCTCTATGGCGAGCAGTACCTCTGATGAATTAGAGGGAGAAAACGTAGTCTGCTCAGAGAGTGCTTCCATCCTGTCTTCCACTGAAGATCGTTGTGACTTTGCTTTTCTCTTGAGTTCGGCTACTCTGCGCTGCTCCAAATAGTCATCAAACCAGGGATCGCCGGCGACCTTCGACATGAAGCGGTCCAGCCTCGAAATGAGTGCTCGATACACCTTACTGGATTTATTCCGAATCTGGCCGCGGTTGGCGGATAGTTCTAAGTCTTGGCAGTTGACGATGAAGAAGAAATGGAGGAATTCGTTGTCGTGGGAGATTGCTTGATTTGCGCGCTCAACTTTGATATAATCCTTAGCTAGCCAGACACCGAATTGTGCCGAATGCTTTCCAAACGTTGGCAGTTCATTTCTGGCGGCTTTCCCCCCGACCATTCCGACAACTTGAGCAGTCGTCTCGCCACCATCATAGGAAATGGTGAGCTCTTGCGGTGGGTAGACTTTACACATCCGCTCTGCAGGGAATTCACCATCGCCGGGGTTGAGCCGCTCGTCAGGGAACTCTAGCCGGTTGTTTGTTTGTAGCCTCTCCATCGAGTCATCAATCTCATCGCCGAGCTGAATCTCGATATCCATCTCACGAGTATCGTCTTCAAAATAGTGTGCTGTCGACCCGGCGATTGTCTTCCACTTCAGGTAGTGATGGATCTTGTTGTAAGTCAATGATCTCGGGTTGAAATCCTGACCAGATTTGAAACCGACGACGTGTATTCTCGTTCCAGACTCAAACTCGTCAGCACCCACTTCTGTAACCTCGTATTCCGGTAAAACCCGGTCGTTCAACTTCTCCCAAGGGCGATCCATCATCGCTTGAAGGGCTTTACCGTCTTTTTTGGTTGTTACTTCTATGTGGTCGCTCTTGTAGAAGATCTTCGTCCCATGCCCTTTGTATCCGATTGAGTCTGTCTTTTGGGAATTTCCGAGGTCAAAAAACGTCTCTAACCGATCTTTATCCATCCCTTCCCCGTCGTCTTTGATCAAAATATTTGACCCATTGGGCTGGTCCCTAATCTCAATTTCCACCTCAGTTGCACCAGCGTCATAGCTATTTGAGAGGGACTCTCGAATCACTTCCAATGGACTTTCGAAATCGCTTGCTGTTTCGAGGAACTCGTTTACTTCGTTAACCTTTGGTTCTTGTTTCATTAGAAATAGCCTCCGAGGGATTCATTGATTACACGATGGGCAAACTGTCGCATGGATTTTCTCTGCCCGATTGTTGAATCGATGTACTCTATTAGTGCGTCCCGGTCGTCTTGACGAATTATCTCTCGCATTTCTCTGATTGAATCCTTCTGAATTATGAGGTTATGCATTGAAACCGCCCCGAGCTTATCTTTCTGGTATTCGGCGTCGCCTCGCATCCAAGCACTCAACTTCGGATTCGAACAGACGGGGCATGGGCAGTCTTCAATGGGAGCGTCGTCAACAGATACAGTTTTGGTAAGATCTGTGTGGTACTTTCCATTTATTGCTGCATGGAGATACGATGATGAATCAAATGAGTCGACTCCCATTGCAACCAACAAGGGAATAGCACTACTAGAGATGCCGAGCACATGAAGCGGTAGCTCGTCAAATCTGTAATCAGTGAGGACTTCTTTGCAATCGCTTACAGCCGATATTAGGTCTCCTTTGTTGTCTTTCTTCGGAACTAGACTCCCAAGAGCGATCCCGTCAAAGCAACTCCGGATGAGATGTGGCCCGAGTACGTCAGTGACCTTTTCGAGGAATGTATCCATCATCGAATAATTATAGCCGTGAATTGTGAGGAACCTCGCTCCGTTATAATCAGCCGAATAGCGCAGGAATTCCGCCATATTCTCCGCAGTTTGTTCTGCCTTTTTCACACGTGTTTCATAGCCATCGTCGGGCGAAATAGGGCGGTCGAGATTGACGAGGATGTCTCCACCTAACCGCCGTTGTATATCAAAGATGGTCTGTTGCGTCAGATTCACCTCAAAATCGCTACCATCCAGGCTATCTTCATCCAATAGCTTGTAGCCGCCCGAATCAACAAACAGCGCGCCATCGAATTCTGAAAATATCTCACGCTGTTTAATTGGCGTATCAAGATATGCTTCATACCGCTCCTTGTTGATACCATAGTCAGTGAGGGAGGCAACGGACATCATGACTGCGTCAAAATATTCCTCGCAAGCTTCTACCGAGAGGGGTCCCTGACCTGTCATGAATTCTTTCATGGTCCGAAAGATACCACCTCCATAGAGGCTCCGCTCCATCCCCCCGGCATAGAAATTAATTACGGGAAGCAGATTTGGGGTATTGAGAGTCGTCTCATCAATTTCTAATTTCGCTGCTCGAGCTTTTCCCGTAGTTGCTGTCACAGAAAATGAGCTATATGAGGTGGCTCCGCTTTGTGGGATATTTGCTGGTGTAGTCATCTGTATTCAGTGTTCTGCTGTCTCTGAAAGCAAAGATTCGAGATGCTGTTTCAGTTCCTGCCCTTTTTCTCCTATCCCGTCCCCTTCTATTGTCTTCACTGTCACACCAAGCCCTGACTCGAAACCCTGAATCGCTTGGTAGTACACTTGTCCGAGGTTCACAACTACTGGATCATAGCCTGAAGATTGAATTTTCTCCCTAAGCTGAGTTACGACAGAGTCTCTCAGCTCAGCAGCACGACGCTCATCCATCTCTCGGTCATAATTCGAAATATAGTCCGTCGGATTTAGCAGTCCATGTTCCGCAGAAAGAATGCATATGTCAAACGGGGCTTTCTCAATACCTCCGTTAATCGTATTCTTAATTATTCTGAAAAAGTACCCATCATACCGTTCAAAAGCCGGTATTCTACCGCTGGCTGTAGTCTTCTGTTGAGAACACGATTGAACTAAGAGTGTCGTCATGGTGTGCTTGATCACGCGGGCGTGTCTTCAACATTTCCCCCTTGATGTTAGAATTGTCTCACCCCACCGGATAAATCACCGTAGAGTGAATGCTTTAGTATTCTCAGAATAATACCGTGATATGGCTGAGAGAGCACTAGCAGAGGACGATATGTTCGAATCTGAACTACGAACCCTTTCAGTAGGTCGCGACAGGCCAATTCGGATTAGCAGCGGCCATCGAATCCAGCACCACGACGGGAAGTGTTCACGACCCCATGGTCACAACTACAAAATCAGCGTTGAGGTAACCGGAGAAATAACCGATGAGGGCTGGGTTGTCGACAAGGGCGAAATCACATCGATCGTTGATCGGTGGGACCACCGATTTCTGTTAGAAGAAGGAGATCCTCTGATAGAGGCTTTCCAACAAAGTGGTGATGCAGAAGCGGTGGTGGTTCTGGACTACCCCCCAACAGCAGAGGTCATGGCTTCCGTTTTAGAAAGGCGGATTCAAACACAACTACCGGAGACAGTCACGGAAGTCAGCGTTGAAGTCCGTGAAACCGGAGAACTCTGCGCTACATACTGATGCCAGTCAATGCCGGATTCGAGGATTCTCAAAGTCAGAGCTCCTCTGAAGAGGCCCCCAGTCTACCCATCAATGAATTGTTCTACTCGCTACAAGGCGAGGGAGAGCTCGCTGGGACACCCACAGTATTCATACGGACAAGTGGATGCAACCTTCGTTGCTGGTTCTGTGATTCCTACCACACGTCTTGGGAGCCGACTCATGCCTGGATGAGTCTTGACGAAATACTCGCGGAAGTCAAGGACTTTGAACAGGCCACCCATGTTGTGGTTACTGGGGGTGAACCCCTAATTCACGATGATTGTGAGATCTTGCTCAAACGGCTCAGTGAGCAAGGATATCATACAACCGTAGAGACAAATGGGACTGTCTACAGGGATACAGCAATCGACCTTGCAAGCATTAGCCCAAAGCTCGAAAGCAGTAATCCAACCGCCGAAAAGGACCCCTCCGGAGATGGGGATTGGGAGGATCGACATGACCAACGAAGGCTCGATATTGAGGTCCTCGGGGATTTACTCGAGACCTATAACAGTCAACTTAAGTTTGTGGTCACAGGCCCTGATGACCTCCCTGAAATCCAGAGTCTTGTCGACAGAGTCCGCAGAGAAACCCAAGCCGACATCGACAGTGACGAGATTTTACTGATGCCTCAAGGTACGACGCGGGAAGAACTCGACGAGGTCAGAAATCAAGTAGCAGAGTTGGCTCTGGAATACGGGTACCGATATACCCCTCGCCTCCATGTCGATCTCTGGGAGGATGCGCCGGGAACATGACTCAGAGAAGAATCCACGAGGCTACCATATTTGTGGACTTTGCTAGGGAACAAGCCACTCCGAACTAAGACAAATCGAAACTCATGACCAGAACTGAACGCGCTGTGATCCTTGTATCGGGCGGAATGGATAGCGCTACTGCGGTTTTCGAGGCAATGGATTCCGGATACAGTCCGTACTTTTTCCATTCCTCCTACGGGCAAGAGACCGAGTCGAAAGAATTCGAGTGTGCAAAGAAGCTGGCTGACCATGTAGACGCGCCAGATCTCACGCACATTGACACCGGCCACCTTGCTGATATCGGCGGATCAAGCTTGACTGATGAGGAGATGGAAGTAGCAGACGCGGATTTAGATAGCGAAGAAGTCCCGTCTTCATATGTGCCCTTCCGAAATGCGAATCTCTTGTCGATGGCCACCTCATATGCAGAAACTATCGGAGCGTCGGCGGTCTTCATCGGCGCCCATAGCGAGGATTTCTCTGGATATCCGGATTGTCGACCAGAGTTCTTCGAGGCGTTCCAACAAGTAATGAACGTCGGCACCAAGGGGGAGACCACAATTGACCTCAAAGCACCGTTTGTGGAGTGGTCTAAAACCGAAATTGCAGAGCGAGGGTTAGAATTGGACGTACCGTATGATCTCACCTGGAGCTGCTATCGTTCAAACGAACCTGCTTGTGGCACTTGTGATGCCTGTGCATATCGACTCAAAGCCTTCCAAGAAGCTGATGCGATAGACCCAATTGACTATGAGGAGTCTTCCTCGTACTCTGGGAAGGAGTAGTAGTCTCCCTATCCGGAGCCCAATAGCGTGAATCGGGTCTCGTAATCGTTTTTCACCATCTGGTGAATCTCTCCTTTCACGGAGTCGAATTCGTCTTCATTAGAATCGAATGTCAACGAATCAAGGACGTTTTCGACGATATCGGCCTTTCGTTCGATGGAGCGGTGGTAGTTCCACCAAGAATTCAATTCTTCGATAGCGTCTATCGATGTTGCTGTTTCGTCATCGGGGAGGTCGAGCGTCAGTACTGTTTCTAACGTATCTTTTGGGAGTGGTCCTGCCTCTCCGAAATAGTGATTCGCGATATTCTCGAGATCCTTCTTGTGGTTTCGGTGGTACTCCCTGATCTTTACTGCAAACAACCGGTTCTGAACAGATCGATTCAGGGCTTGGTCAAGAAGCATCATGTTTCCGAGATCTCGGACAAAGTCTTCCTTGACACGAGAAACGATTTGTTCTACCCCGTCGTAGTCTGGGTGGTCTTCTTCAATCTGATGTGCTTCCCGCGAGCGCAATTGCTCGATCCGGTTTTCAATCCGGTTCTCCCCGTTCGCTTGGAAGAAGTGTTCTAGCCACGCGTAGGGCTGGCTCTTTCCCTCAAGGAGGAAATTCCGTGGGAGGACGTGTTCTATATGGACCTCACTTGGATCTTGCGAGAGCCAAGTGTTGGTGATCCCAGACTGATTTTGTTCTCGATATTGCTCATCAGCAATTTTGAGGAATAGTTGCTTTGTCTGGTTGTTTTGCCAGTTGCTTTTTGAGATGAGATGATCCGCAAAATTCTCGCCGAAAACATTTCTCGCACTACTATCGACATTATCGATAAGCTCCTCAGCTACTTTTTCTGTCTCAAACTCATTCCCAGTCTGCTCTAACTCAATGAACGTCTGAGTGGTCTTCGGATAAGTGTCATCAACTACGGTTGCTACGTGGGGAGAGATGGCCACGCGGAAGGTGATATTTTCGACCGTTTTGAGTACGTCACGGAAGAATTCCCCCTTCCCAGGTGTCTCTGTTACCTTTTGATAGACATACATGACGAAGGGACGCCACTGGGTAGTCCCTAGACCGTTGAGCCGACTAAGAATCGCCTCACACTCCTCACGGTATTTATGTGACAGTTGCTTCTCATCCTCAACTAAGTCGGCGTTTGCGAGCTCTTGGTACCGAAATGCGTACTCTTCGAGTTCCTCTAAGAAATCTCGCGCGTCGCCTGCATTAGCCAGCCGAGATCGGATCTCTGTCTGACCGGATTCTTTCAATCGGAAGGCCTCGAGCAATTCATTTTTTGCATCAGTAACCGTCTCAAACTCTTTTTCTGTCGCAGCGAGATAGTGAGCTAAGAAGTCTTCTACAGCATCGGAGTCGCCCCCGAATTCCTGCACCACTGATTCCCATCGTCCAACTTGCTTATCGCTATCAGATTCTCCTTGGAAACGGCCCACGATACGAGCACGTACCTTGTCCATCTTGGATAGCTCCACACCCCGGTCATTCAGAGACTGGAAGACGTCGACACGGAGTTCTTGATCGTCAGTCTCGAAAAGACACTCAGAGACGCGAAGTGAGCGAAGTACGAAGTGAGTCAGATTAACCAAGGCTCTGGCTTCGTGTTCCGGTTCGGAGAAGCTACTATTGTTCAAGAACTGGTCGATTGCGCTCGAATAGAATTCATCAGCTTCGACTAATTTCTGATGCGATTCGGCGAAATATCTGAATGAGTCAAGAACGTCTTCATCAAACCCTAACCCATCTGGTCCATAGACTTCTTCATCAACGTTGAGTTCGCTGAGGAGGGAGCGTAGTCGAATTGCGTTTTGCTTGCGGCCATCATATTGTTCCATCCGTTTGAGGCCCTTAGCTACGCCTCTGTCGTCTTGGAAGAGCAGTCTGAAGAACTCGTTATCGTGTTTATTGAGTCTGATGAACGGGATCTCGTTTGGTCCTTGGCGTCGATAGAGTAGCTCGTCGATATAGTCTTCTTTTATATGCTCGGTATAGGACCTCACTTCCCCCGACAGTTCTGGAATTGTTGCGTCCAAAGCGACTCCGATATTTCGTAATAGAATCGCTATGGTCGCCAACCGTTGCTGACCATCTATAATCTCATAAATATCGCGGTTAGACGACTTTGCTACATAGACTGTACCAAAGTACGTATCTGAGGGGGTGTTTGTTGCAGTTGTTTGGAGAGAAAGTACACTCCGAGCTGTCTCCCAGAGGCCATCGTGTTGATCTTCCTCCCAGCTATAGTTCCTTTGATAATCGGGCACCTCAAACTGAATACTATCCGAGAGGCGTAGGAGGGATTGATTCCGGAGGGTAATGTCCTGCCCTATTGAGCGAATGAATTGGGAGCTATCAACGAAATCAACTTCTTGGAACTCTTCTCGGTAGTCCTCTGCATTGTATTGAATGATTCCAGTCCCATCCGGATCGCCGGGATATAGGAATATGCGCTTCCCACAAAGAGGCACATCACTTTCTCCAGCCATGCTTTAGACCGCTTGTGTGAAGAATCAAAAATCCACCGCCCTATTGACATCCATCATTCGAAACCAACATCCAATATCACTAAGATTTGTATAGTTTGTAGAGATCCTGTAGTTTGAAACCGGAGTCCTGATGATAGTTGTTTTCACTGATTCCTAGCTGAGGCGCACAAAGACGGGCTCTTGCCGAGGAAATCAGCAAGGCTCACCCCGTCTCATTTTCGCACTTGCTCAGAATGCCTAGATCAGTTAGGGACCTGTAATACCGGAATCGCCATCAACAGCCGTAGGCAGGGGATCTCACCTCCCATGGTAGTAGGTGCTGTTATGACTAATATTACAAAATTGTTCGTGTTCAACAACTATGGGGATATTCTACTGGCCACACTTCTTTGCATATTCTTGATCAGGTATCAAACCAAGGGCAGCCCTTATTCGCGGTGTACATCGTGAATTGTGATACTCAACATATTCCTCTTTGATGTGACCAATAGAGAGCTTAGGCTCGATAACCGAGAGTCCACCAGCCTCTTCAACAATTAGCTCCTCTTTTGAAGGACATATCCCGATGATGTGGTTATCAAACATCCTATGGTGAGTCGGACAGAGAGAAATTATATTATGGGTTCGGTCATCCTCACTGGGCGCAAATTCACTTCTGTCCTTTACGTGGGCATCATCTAACTCTTCCATCTCACCGCAAACTACACAGCGCATTTTAATTGGAAACTTTATACAAGGGTTCGTCGTCAGGACGCTCTCTATCGCTGATTGATATCAGCCCTTCCCCTGAATCTGCTAGCCAGTGGGTGGCATCTTCCGTATCCTCGGTGAAGACATATTTATCCGCAGATTCAGTGTCGTAAAGGATTTCAGCGGGGGGGAACGGCCAGCTTGCACTTCTTCCGAATTCGTACAGTTCCTCCCTGTAAGGCGCTTCACTATTGATGAAATCACGATAACTTTTCCCGACGTCATCATAAAACGTTGATAGATTATCTACTACACGCTCTTTTTCCTCATCCCAGAGGGTTTTGGGTTCTACCATCCAACCAACATAGCGCACATTTCCATCTTCGTCGTATTTCTGGAAGAGGTTCGACCGGAACATTCCCAAGACCATCACCTCCAGAGTAGACCTGATCTTATACCCCGTCAGGCCATCATAGTCGCCCATATGAAGGTCGCGGGTAGTTGCGTCTTCCCCACCAATATTATCCTGGTAGAAAGAACGCTTCCTGAACGAATTGTCATAGTCTCCTTCCTTGAACGAATAGGCAATCATGTCCCGGATCTCAAACAGATCATCGATAAGAACCCCTAAGAAAGCCATTGGGTCCTCGTTGTCATTATCTCTAGCTTCTAAGGCATCCTCAAACCAGCTTGTATGGAGGCTAGTTTTCGATGTAGCCGCACTCTTATGATATGACCCACCGGGACACAAAATTGCGTGGCGATATCTAGTTGGATTTACCGTAGTCATCATCCGGATGACCTCGGGAGCAGATACTGCATATGATTTTGCTTCAGAATCATTTTCATGCCAGGATACGACCTCAGGGTCGTCCATTCGCTGTTTGAACGGCTCATAGAGATCCAAGAAGTCCGCAACAGTGTAGTTATCTAAATTATTGATATTATTCCGTTTTTTCGCAATTTCAACGATCTCCTCCTCTCTATTGTCCAAGTCCTGGGGTACCTCAATGACTTCTAATAGAACGCCTGAATTGCTTACATCATGATTCGAAGTGACTATAGCGAAGTAAGTATGGCCCCCATTGCAGATTCCTTCGTCCTCTTCGGAAAACTCTAACTCAACTGTTCCAGACCCTTTATTTACGTTTTCACAAACTACGGTAATTCCGTTGTTCCATTTTACGAAGGACTCTGCGTCGTCTCTCAGGGTTTCCTGCATTGATTTGACGATGCGGGAATTACTCGGTTCTCTTGGATTGGCGTCAATAGGAAGATATTTCTCTTTTAACTCTTGGCAGGTCAGATAAATATGATGAGTCTCAAAGCCACCAACGGTCCCCAAATTATCGTGCCTACCGTAGTCAACATAATTGAATTCGACTGTACTACCCCTCTCTAAACATCGATAATTTTCTCCTCCGTTCGAAGTGCGAGTCACGATATTCGAAGACGACCCTGACATGGTATAGAATAGCAGTTCCTTCAGGAGTTACGTAACTGTTTTGGATATTTTCTCCACCTGGAGATTAGTCCAATTCCACATGATCGAATCCGGCAGCGACAAGCGCCTCTTCCAAACTCTCAAACTCGTTCTGATATGCAAGGTAACCGAAGTCCGTATATTCGTCTAGTTCTTTGGCAGAAGGTGGCTCTCCAAGTCGTTGGTAGACTGCAACCAGTTGCATCAACATTTCTCGTGTGTCCCTATTCGTCTTTTCAGCAACAACCTCATCTGATGTCGATGAATTCGTCGACTCGCTGGAAATCCAGTCAAGCCCGAAATTTTTGTCTTGAATATTCTCAATATTCTCTAAGAGCGAGCGATGCTCGGTCGCAACTTCCCGTGGCTTTGGTAGGTTTCCCTCCGAATCGAATCTTGCACACGATGGACAAACCAACAAATCAACCTCGCCCTCGATTCTCCAACTACGGATCTCCTCGTCGAACCGCTGACGACAGATATCACACTCCGTCGGGTCGCTCGTAGGCTCGTCAAAGGTGAATCCCTCAAGGACAGCACCGAGTGATTCGTACCGGTCTTTCGCTTCTTGGTACTCGTCTAAAGCGACCTCGTACTCTCCATCGTGGAACGCCTTGTCGCCTGCAGCAGCATGATCTCGGGCATCTACTATGAGATCGCGGATTGAACGATGTGCCTCCGACAGTTCGAGGCTTTGTTGACGGACTTGGACCCTGCGTAAGCGCCGTTCAATTCCCTGAACCCGAGCGGACAGAACGTCACGCGACTTCGCCAACTCCAATGCGTCCTCGAGTGCGTCGGCAGCTTCATCGTATTCACGTGCTGCCAAGCTAGAGGCTGCGTCAAGGTGCTTGTCGTCGCCACTGTCTATCGCGTTGTCTGCTCGGTCGACGAGGTCGTCGATTACTTGTACTTGTTCTGCGGCTTCGACCTCTGCGATCGTATCGAGTACCTCGCTACGACGGTCGGCAATTGACGAAGTTGTGTCCGTGTAGAGTTGCGCCCGCTGGTAATGCCAGAGCGCCTCCTCTAGCCTTTGGTTCGCTTCCTGAAATTCGCCTTTAGCCCTCGCTTCCCGAGCCGTCTCCTGGAAATCGCAGCCCTTCTCAAAGTGGATTTCATGACGGTACTCATCAATATCCTGAAATCCGAGTACCTCCCAGTCGTGATTCCCATCGTCTCTTTCATCAACATGGGTCGCAACTTCTGCCACTGTGCCTTCGAATGGGCATTTCTGCACTGGGCAATTCACACCTGTCATTCGGTCCAGCTCCGTTCATGCGAACAAACGAGTGTCATAACAGAACAGATTTGACGGGAACCACTTCACTGTGCTGTCAACCCTACCTACATCGTTTTTAATCTCCCCAAAATAACACGGAAACTATTTTCCCATGTAGTATATTTGTCCTCAAAGCATGGCAAGTACACAAGAGGAGGTCGAATCTAGATTCGGGGATTTAGATGAAATTGATGAGGAAGTTCTCGAGGTCCATTGTAAACATATTCATGACCATCCCCACGTTGCGGAGTATGATTCTGCTGGAACTTACTTTGAAAACGAGGTTGGGATCTCGGATATCGCAGACGGATTTTACGATTTACCAGTGTACTGTGCCTCTCGTATTCACTCCTTCGCCCAGAGAGATTTTCTATTACTTCAAAAGAATCCGAACCTTCCCACCGATTGGATTCAGTCAAACGTCCACTGGTCGTATGAAGACCTAGCAAGAGATCTAAAAGAGAGTGTGTGGATGAACTCGCTGCAAACGTCAAAAACAGTGAGTGGATACCTAAATGATTCAGATACTGTTCGTCTTGGACTTAAGTGTATAATTGATGCAGTGCAGTCGGAATTACAATGTGAGTTTGAAGGGAATGCTCTGCGGCAGTCTGACTATGAGGATTATATACAGGTTGAAAAATCACGAGCATATCGGGACGATAGAACAGGTAGCGGTGCAGAACTGGGCAATGGATTCCATGGCGAGTTCGCGTATACAAACCGGTGTAAATTCCAGCATCGCGGATCAAGTGCTAACCCCCGTTCAGCAGATGATGAATGGTTAGCCGATGAGATTAGCGCAATTGCTCCAGAGGTAGTTTTTGCGCTAGGAGGTGACGCATATCGGGGGCTTCGAAACATCGGCTTTGAGAAACTCGAGAAACAGAGTCAATACTCCGATGGAAAGACAGGACGCGTTCTTCGATACGAAGGCAACCGGTCCGCTCTTAAGAGAACCTACGCGGTTCATCTCTACCATCTGGACTATCGGCAAACACTCACCACCGACCGGGACGTCCACGACGCACTAAGAATTATTAATCAAATCTCAGGGTCGCAATAACTCTCTCGGGCCGTATCATTATAACTGGCCCAAAAGAGGTTGTTCAGCACAGGGCAAGCGGCTCGATCGCAATAGTTCGCTGTCTCCGGGTTTCGACCCATTATATACGTCCCATCTACCGGTCAGGAACGGAGGGTTCACAACTCAAGAGTAGTTCAGCATTATTATGTCCCATATTTTTATCACTCTGATTACACCGAAGAACGGTTTTCGTCAAGAGCACTATGATTAGGTTAATGAATGCCCTCAGTCAGGTTATGACAGAATCTAACTTGGATTCTATTCTCGCTGCAGTTGAATCCACAGTCCGTGCAAATATTCTCGCCGATATTGTCGGGCACCCACACGGAATTCCTACGTTAGTTGAGATTGATTATATGAATCCGAATATCGGGCGCTCAGAACTCCAAAATCAACTCTCTGTACTGGAGGAAGAGGAAGTCATCAAGTCTGTAAAGCACAACCAGCAAGTTTTCTATTATCTCACAGAACAAGCGCGGCAGGTATTTGATGAAAACCAAATTTTTGACGAAGAGAGCTATCGAGCTGCCTATCAGGAAGTTACAAAACCCCCTGAAATTATTGAAGTTGAGGAGATGCAGCGACCCTCAACTTCAGGAGACCATCCCTCTCCTCGGGATAAACACTAATCATTCTTCTTTGGAAATATTCAACGGGTTGGCTAATTCCTATTTCTAGGTATTCTGAACCGCCGTTCTTCCGTTGAGGATATGATTCGGTCGTTCATGGTTGTAGTGGTATCTGAAGCGTGGTAACCATTGTTTCGTGCTTCGCTGACTGGCCGACCAATACGTGTGGAAGCGGTCGATCAGCATTGTTACTGTCTGCAACCGTTTTTTCGATGGGTCTCGGATCTGGCGGTCGAGCGGACCGCCAATTCGTGACGGGCAAGAGTAGTCAGACAGCCACTGACATCAACGAGAAGACCTGTCTCAAAATATCGTGTTTCTCAATGAATCAACGCAGAAATACCGACTCGGGGTCATCCCACAGCTGCTGAATATGTCAACATCGAGCAGTAGCTTTGATTCTGTGGTGATAGCGACGTAGAGCCATTTTGTTTGGCCATCAATCTCGATCTGTTTCTCGTCAACCACAGCCTGCGACGGCTTCGCTGTCGGCGGTTCTCTCTGATCTTTAGTCAGCGTAGTGCATCTAGTTCCAGATCGTGCTGGAGAGCGATCGGCACCCAATAAGGCTAAGATGACGACTGTCCTGACTGACGGCTCAGCCGCGTGGAGACACGCCCCAGATTGCCGGACAAGTGACGGTGTGCGTTCGTTCTCCGAAATGTCCTGACTATCCTCATCCGATGTCTCGCCAAGGGGTCTGTAGGTTTCATGGACACTTCCCCCGCGGCAACCTTACCTCTCAAACACGCTCAACTAGAGTGAGCCGACTACTTGAGACATTAAGGATATGAGTAGAATCGCTCAGCTATCCAATTTGAATTGAAGGCTGCTGAAAAGACCAGAGTTGAGTTCTATGTGGTCTCGACTTTCTGAATGATTGATATCCGATCCTGGTCTTTAGTTTTAAATAACTAGTCCTCAATTCCCAATCTGTCGAAATCCAGGCGCGTTCCCGCAAGGGAACAGGTGCTGTGACACCTGTCCTGGGTTTCACAGCTGGAGACTGTTCAACCCATGAAGAAACACGCTGACAATCGTAATGAACACTGTGGCATCGTGGAGGGTGGTTCGAAATGACTCCACCTATTATCCCGAATTTCGATCCATCAGACGAAGACCTCGCCGAATCCCTGTCTCAGGGATTCCATCTCTTACAGACGGAACGTCGCCGGTATGTGATCTGGTGTATGGCGTATCTGGCCCCAGAAGATACCATTACCGTACGAGAGATTGCAAAAAGTATCGCAGCTATGGAACAGGATGTTCCTGAAGAGGCTGTAGTGAATCAGGATTATCGTCCTGTCTATACGAACCTGACACAACATCACTTGCCTGAGCTTGATGAGGCAGATGTCGTTGAATTCGATTCCGATAGAAAGGAAATCTCACCGGGTCGGAACGCCCCTGCTTTCGCGGTTATGGCATCAGTGACTGTTCCAATAGCCCACTTTCTATTAGATCGGAGGCAGAAAGAATAATCGGCTAACATTACAGGGTTCGTGATTATACTGCTGTTCCTACCATGGCTGCTTGATGCCTGAACCGAAACTCAGCGGCATATCAAAAGCTCCTGCATCAATCCAGAAGCTCGCAAGAATCCTCTTACCGGCGATTGAACAGGAATTGGCACCACTAACCCAATCAGACGTTGAAATCTATTCTTGTAATGTCGGCGTGATTGACCACCCCCTTGGTGAACTGTGGAGAGGCACGCTTGAGACCGCCAAAGAGGAGTTCACTCGCGTAGATTTGATCTCCTTCAGTCTGATACCGAGCAAACCAGACAGCTCAGCAAAGTTCCGCTCGGTGTATAAATCGAATCTCGAAAAAAGAGGGACCTTCTTCATATCAGTCTTTGCGGATGGTACCACTAGTATTAGTGCAAGGTACTCTCAGGACGATTTTGAGACGATGGAGACATTCATAAGCAAGTCTAGGGATGAAAGGATAACATTAGATTCTCTGGAATCTGCTATCGATAATGCTGTCAATAAGGACGAGTCAACCAGCTTAGATGGCTGACCTTACAAAGTGGATGATTACCTCTTTGCTGTGCTAATTCACGATCGGACTATGGGCCAGATCATAACCGTAGGAACCGGTTCCAAACACAAAAATCGACTTAGGGCAGTTGAGAAAGACAACGATGAGTCCTGAAGCGGAAGACTTGACAGTAATGGCAATTCACGAAATACTATCTGATCCCCTACGGAGGCGCGTGGTCTACGAAGTACAAACCGCTGCACCAACACAGACTATCTCACTATCTCAACTTGGGAATTCATTGTTATCGACTCAGGAGAAGAAGCTAGAGACACTGTACAAACTCTTGTATCACCGTCACCTTCCATACATGAAAGAAAGGGACGCGGTGAAATGGAACTCTCAGACCGGTCAAATAGAGGCAACCAAGAACACGGAGTGTCTGTATGACTATATGATGAACGTCGAAGGAGGGATCTGACTATGGGCCAGTATCATTGCCTCTTGACCGATGAACCGTCTGTTATCCCTCCCCGATCTTTGACAGGGGGTCAGAGATAAATGGACTATTCAGGGTCGGCGGAAGTTCAGAAGTATCTCTCTGAAAACCGTGAGGATGTAATGAAGATGATTCGCAATGAGGATGAATTTCTCCGAGCCCTTGGTTTCGCTATTCTACTCGAGGGGGGTGATAAGGCGGATACAGAGTTAGTTAAACGAGAATTAGAAATGATCGAGAACCTGGATGAGGAGTATGATTTCTACTGATCTATCGTAGTTGGCACTACCCCTCTATCATCCTCATCATCGTCTCTTTCGTCCGCATTCTCATCATTGTCTTCTCCATCACCGGCCCCACCATTTCTCCCTTCATTAGTGCCCTAATCATCGCTTTCTCCCGAGCCATTTTCCTTGACATTGTGCCTCTCCATTAGTTCCTGGAGGCTGTCCCCAAAGTCAAGAATTTCCGGATGCTGACGGACGACTTCTGCCAGCTGACGTGCTGTCTCGATATTTTCCTCGGTTAATTCGCCGTTCGTGACTAGGTCGATGAGGTCTCTTCGAGCCTGATCTTTGACTGGACTTTCAACATCTCGGTGTTCTGCTTCCTTCGCAGCATCTGTGTTGAATCTGGTGGAACACCAGATGCACTCGTCGGGATAACCTGGCGTCCAGCGTGAACAGTTCGGACAT
This sequence comes from Halosimplex halophilum, assembly GCF_004698125.1. Taxonomy (NCBI): domain Archaea; kingdom Methanobacteriati; phylum Methanobacteriota; class Halobacteria; order Halobacteriales; family Haloarculaceae; genus Halosimplex; species Halosimplex halophilum. The sequence goes on along the minus strand of NZ_SRHV01000005.1, from coordinate 675,721 downwards.
TTCACCGGTGCCGGATCAGGAAGCTCCTCATGGTCTGAATCCGGAAGATCCGATTCGGCTAGCCCATCGCTTTTTGATATTTTGTCGTCTGTCCCGCTTCCGAATCTATTGATATAGGCGTTGACGATGTCACTTCCGGTCTTCCAACCCTGTCGTTCTTCAAGGTCTCCTCTGCCGATCTCTTCTCTACTAGCCAGTATACTTGATCTCGATTTCCGGAACTGACGGAGATTTGTTGGTTTATTTATATCTACACGCGTTGCAACTTTTCTCGGAATTATTCTTCCAAAGCTGTCATTCGCGAGCTTTTTGTTCTCAGCAAGCTGGGTCCATATCGGGGTTTCACGGGTGAATCCTCCCTCTTCATCATTTGCTGGGTGGCTCTGTTCAAGCCACATCTTTAGGAACGGTGCCGCGATTACCAAGCGCGGGTCTCTTTGTGGGGTGTTCTTTCCTCCTATCGTAATCTGGAAGAAGTCACCATCAGGCGACACATCTCCATACGTGAGGTCGCGGATTTCGAATGGTCTTGCTCCTGAATCCCAAGCAACTACTATGAGTGCTCGGTCGCGATCGTTCTGACAGGCTTTGAGTAACGGTACGACATCTTCGTGCCAGAGTAGAATTTCCCTCTTCTTTGGGGCCGATTCGCTCGGTTTGCTTTTGTCTCCTCCATATATGATCTCCATCGGTTCTGGGAGAGTTCCATCGTTTAGCACTTTCCCAAATTTTCGGAGTGCGCTTCGATAGTGGAACTCAGTTTTTGACGCCCATTCGATCCACTTGCCCTTCTCCTCGTCATAGTACTCCCCTCCTTTGAGCCAGTCCAGGATGTCAAGGACTGCCTCATCTGATTCAAAGAGCTCAGCGAGGGCAACTCCATGAGCGTCTCGACGGCGAGCGATCAATGCAACATTTTCTAACACCATTTGATGCCAGTAGTCACTGCAACCGTCGTGCGATAGCAGGACATCAAATTCGTTGAGTTTTTCGCGGTCTTGCGGGTCCATGTCTGATTCTTTGATTATGTTTCGAACTCTGTTCAGCGCCTTTGATGCGTGATCCGTCATCTTTCTCTTTTTTTCAGGAGCAGGTGCTTCATCATACGTTTATATACGGACCCTCCGGTGATGACCTGTGAAGGGATTTGAACCCTCCAGACCTGACCACCGGAAGTGCCGTATATAAAGGGCCGAAACCCAGGGACGGCGGGCAGTTGCGACTGAGACGGCTGTTCTGTACTGGACAAAATTATGTCCCTCCCCAGTCCTGTTGGTTGGTCTGCTGGAGTTGCTGCTTCCGTAACTCCATCTTCTCTTTCTCGTCGCGCCGGTCGTAGTGGATATCTATCACTTTCTTTGTGATATCCATCCTTCTACAGACAGCATCAACTGGGGCTCCTTTACGGAGTGACTCGGTAATCTGGCCTCTCCGAAGAGTGTGAGGGCTCTGCGAGGACGGACAGTCGTAGGCCTTGTTCGCTTCTATCCTGGCTTCGCAGTCGGCTACCTCGACATCGTGCGGACAACTTTGATCAATCGCACAGGGCCGACTCCATCGATAGACATCACGCTGGATTGTCGTCTTTGCAGCTCGACCCTTTGGGGTGGCGATTAGCGGTTTCCGGCCCTCTTCATCCTTAACCTGGGGATGATTCGATTCGAGGTAATCATCGATGCATTCGCACGTGGCCTCTGAAATGAAGACACACCGCTCTGCTTGTGCTCCATTCTTCAGTGGAGTCTGCTCAGGCCGGTGATGCAATTCAATGTGTGGGACGTCAGCTTCGGGATGATAGTCCTCTACGTCGGTTCCATGGAGAGATCCCGTTCTGATCCCTGTCGACCAGAGAATTAGCCACGTCACATGGGCGCGTGATGCGTACTCGTACTTCTCGAGATGCTCGATTATTCGCTCAGCTCTGTCCTTCACTATTGCATCTTCACGCGCTTCTTCCGATTTCTTGAGGAGCGGGATTTCAACCCGGTCAGGCAGACCAGGTTTGACAGCATTCATCCGTTCACACCACCGGAGGAACACTCTCAACGTAACCTGGCTCGCATGTTCGGAAGTCTTGTTCAGGTTTCCCTGCTCAAGCCGCCATCTCCGGTAGTCCTGCAGGTCACGGCCAGTGAGTTCGTTGAGTTCAACTTCTTGTTCTTTGAGGTACTGGATGAACCATTTCAGTCGCTGCTGATGAGTCTGTACCGTCAGCTGCCGAGCATTTCGACTCTTATCGCGCAAGTACTTCTTCAGTGCTTTATCGGGAGGAAGCGGTTCAAGCTCCGCTTCTAGAGCTTCTCGGAGCACCTCCTGAAGCTCTCCCGACGCACGCGGGCTGTCTGCTTCGTATTCTTGCATTGGTTTGTGATGTATCTACTGGCCCCAGACACTGACGCAGAAACCCTTTGTCTGTGGAACAGCTACCCACAGTCGGGCACGCGTAGTGTCCACGGTTCGGTGATAATGGGGTTACTTTGGAAGGTGACTGCCCATTATCACCGTGCTTTCACCGAATGGGAAATCTCTGGTTTCCCATGATCCAGAGGTGGCCTGCGAAGGTCCTTCTCAGACTCGGACCACCACGATTATTTCATCCTTCTGTCGTCGATCACTCTATCATAATCATATGGCTCTGTATCCATAAAACTCCGCATTGGGGGCTCTATGGGATGATTTCGGAGAGTGGTCTCGTGCCTTATCTGTTGGTTGGCGTCTGAATTACTAGCTGTTGCCGACGCAAATATAGTTGCCTTCAAAAATAGGGGTGCTGAACACGCAAAAATTCGTTTTCCAACAACAATGGACCTAAACTAAAATCCCCTTATATATGCGTTAGCGGAGTGAGGGGTGGTTGAAGATATAAATATAATTAAATTAATGCGGTCCTTGGAGTAGTGAATGAGAGAGAAACAGATGTGCTCTATGTCAAGTTCTGCGTGTCAACTGTAGTCGATACAGCAGCGAAAAAAATTGTGCTTGAACAATAGGCTGAGCGCTTGGTACCGAGAGTTTCGTGAACAGGTGCTCATTGCCACTGTCTACAACGTTGAACAAGCCATCAAAGGGTGGTTCCTACACCTTCCGTGGATTCAATAGAGCAGTGGATTCAACAAAGCACTGCTGGTTAGTATCCAGAATCCATCCGACTCTCTGAGGGACTTGTCTGATTTACCTACGTGATCCGCACAACGGAGACAATTCTCCACAGTACCACATACTGTCGTCGTCGTCGATACTTTCTTTCTGTGCTGACACATACATTGCCATATGCCCACTCCATTCACCCGGACGAAGTACACTGATTGGTTCAACTACGATATCCGGGTAGAACCCGAAGAAAATCACTACGTTGCCCACATCGAGGCTGAACCTTCGTCAAGAAAAGACGACATTGACACCGTAACGACTGACGAGTGGAATCTTACCATCGGTTCAATTCCTTCTTTCGTGGGTCTGGAACAGAATAACCCACAAAAGCGGTCTGCAACATTTACAATCGCCGACTCGGACACCGATGCCACCCGGGGCACGATTAAAGCCGAACTAGTGCAGGAGACTGATACAGATTTCAATACCGACAGAAATTCTGTTCCAGTTCAGGTTACCGTTCCCGCTGCCGGCCCTCTCACGATAGCACACCGGCTTTTAGATGAAGCTCCGGACTCAGAACCGTCCTATGATCTCATCGAAGCTATACACGACACCTACGACGAAGATAAACCATACAATGAACTCAACGAGTTCCGAAGCGATATCGCCCAGGTATCCGATATTTTCTCGTATCTAGATTTAGTAAACAAGCTCTGCCTCCATTCAGAACAGCTCAAACAGAGCCTCTCGAATTCGATCGAACGATTTCTCGCAAAATCACTCCTCGGAAGGCCGGAGAAGGAACGGTGTCTGAAAGATTCAGACACATACGATGATGTCCTCGAACGTTTCCACTCAGAAACATACCCTGGTCTTCCGTCAATTAATACTGACCTCATCCAGTCAGAATATCTCAGACGGTATTGCACTGCTGACGATCCACAAACGACTCCCACAGATTACGGTTTCGACAAGACTCCATCTGCAATTCTCTACACTGACTGGGGAGCCTACAAACTCGCACAGGGGGTCGTTGAACATGGCCCTAAACGGGTTCAGGAAGCACTTTTAGACCTCATCTCGGATGAGGGCCAATCACTTATTGGGCAAGGTGATGGTGAAGCAGACATCAAAGAGTGGTACGAAAAGCAGAAAGAGCAAGCACTGAACGGTGATCTGTCCCTTTCAGAACGTGCTAACCTTCTGGCAGAGATTATCCGATACGCAGCAACACTCGACACACACGAATTCGAATATATCCTCTCGAATTACTGTTATCGGAAGGGGATCAATGCCGACGATCCGACTTGGGCACAGACTTTATTTGAAGCTACTGCACTGCTGTGTGATTCAGACCATTTGGATATTCCCGTCTACCACCGGAAGGCAAAAATATTTTATAATCAACAAAAAGCACTCCAGTTCCGCTTCGACCACGACATTGATGATACCATCGGCCAGCAAGAGCGATACGAATCTGCTGAAGAGCACTACCGGAGCGCCTGCAGGCTAGCCCGTACTGAAACAAACGAATTCTCACCGCAACCCTCTCTCGCTGCCCAGACGCGTCAGAGTGCAGCAGCAATGGCAGTCCGACGCTTCACGGCACAGAATGAATTCGATCAGGCACTTGACGAACTGAATGAGGCCCTCGACACTCTCGACGAGATACTAGATGATGACGCACCGGATTACGAACAGATATCTACACGGCTAGAAGCCGAACAGAAAGCAATACTTGGGCACAAATACCGCGAACAGGGAAACTTCCGACAAGCAATCGAGCGGTTTTGGGAAGCCCGTCGACTGTATGCGGACTCCTCGAAGCACCACTCGAAGGCACGAATGGCTGAGTACATCGAATCGACATTCAGACAACTCGAAGAAGACGGGCGAGGAACAGCACAGGCCGAAGCTGTCAAAACAGCCGTTCGAGACGCATATGACGAACGGTGTGCAGTATGTGGCAGTCGCCGTCACTCACCGACCGGTGACCCGGAAGTTGAGGTGGCCCACATCAAAGCAAAAAGCGACGATGGATTGTACGTTCGGGAAAATCTCCTCCCACTCTGCCAGTTCCACCACTGGGCCTTCGACAATGACTGGTTCTACGTCGGCAATGACTATACTATTCAGGTCACTGATGTGACTACTGTTCCCGGCTATGACGATCTCTCCGACATCGACGGGCAGCCCCTCAAAGAACCAGACGTAGACGACTTCCCCCAGCCACACCAAATGTTCCTCACGGCTAATCGGCAGGCAAACCAGTTTGCTCCAGACGAACCACCGGATGAGATTTCACCGCCTGACATCTCGTCTGAAACTGATGCTCTCAGCCATGGAGCCGAGCGATACCAGTGGAAAGATAAACTGGACACCGGCATCCAGGGTACACAGAACGAATTGATTGCCAGTCCGGAAACTCTCCTGTAATATTTTAAAACCGAAAGGCGAGAGAGTCGTCGACAGATGGAGGGGGAATACAGAACGCTCAACACAGAGGGTATCTGTAGCAATCGCTGTGGCGAACAGTCAGAGTGGAAGGTCAGATAGTTCTCTCGGTTACCCCCTGTGCAGTCGGTGGATCGAGTGAGGCGTGGGGGTGCTTCGCCTTCCGTGCGTAGAGGCTATCACCATCTCTGTAGACGATGTTTTTGTCACGGAGGTTCTCAAGGAGCGAGCGCGTTCTATCTTGAACATCCCGCTGACGTCTGTCATCTGCGGGCATAATGCGATTGTAACGTTCTCTTGCATCCTCCCATCCTATATCGAGAAGTGAGGCGCGGTCCACCCCGGGGTTCCGCATGAGTTTATGGAAACATGACTGGAGCATGAGTGACGCCTGACGCCCGAGTCGTTCCGGCGCTTGGCGGTAGAGAGTGTTGACGTAGAGGAGATACACGCCACCTCGAACCCGTTCGATATAGTCATTAGAGAGGTCCTCTGCCGCAGCGGCCACCCTGCTCGGAACGATTTTTTCAAAATGCTCCCGATTCTCAGCCAGCTCGTGATACCGCCTCCCCTCTAAGCCGAGACCCTCCTCCGTCGTGAGCCACGGAATTAGCTCAAACTGCCCTTGCAGATTTAATGCATTTACCGCATCCTCCAGATTAGGGCGCACCGGTTCGCACGCGAAGATGCGGCGTGTGTCAATTATGGTCCCGTTCATCTGTTTCCGGACCCTGTCCTTTGCCTTTTTACCAGAAAGCCGGGTTACTAAAATCGGGTTCAAAGCAGGGTCACCGTCAGAGGAATAATTGGCAACCTGATCTAATTTACTATGAGATTCGTTGATGTAATCCAGCCCATTGTAGACTTCTATGGGAAAGAGTTCACCGTTGATTTCGAGCAGACCATCCACAGGATTCGGGAGACCCCGGAAACGCCGATAGTAGCTTCCAGTCGGTCCAATATCGTCGATTACTCCATCTGAGAGTTCTCCCTCAATCTTGGAAAGGGCGACATAGAGAGCGAGTTCGGCAATATAACCAGAGGCATCATCTTCTCCCGTGAGAAAGTCATAGACCACTCCTGTCGGTTCCAGGATAGCTGAATCGGGGCGGGCCGTGTCCGACGACGCCATGTACGGCAGTCCGCCGTAAGTAATTTTTTCGAGTTCACCACGTTCTTCGAGTTCGAGGAGGGCTGGACCCGAAAAGTCCTGATAGACGCCCGCGCCTTCGAGTTCGAGTTGAAACAAATTAGCTGGCCAGATTGGGTAGGTCTGAACGCGGTTCTTGGCCGTTTGTTTTACGTACTTGTAGATCCGCGGAAGCCGTAAGCTGGGGACAGGTATCTGGTCACGCATACCACCACCTCCTTAAAAAGACACACAGGAATTGGATGTAGGCCACACCTGTCCCTCGTCCCATTTCCGAGAGTCATTGAGGCACTTGATTGTTAGTTTTTGGGTGAATAGGGTGCAGTGGGATTGAGGATTAACCGATACGCGCTATGTATTCAGCACGTCGCGCTGAACATCAACGCTATTTAGTAGGATCTACTGCTGTATGTTGGCGTCTTGTATCTTGCACGACTCCAGGAACGTATCCGTATCTGGTATGGCTCACAGTCATAACTTCGTATGTCTACTTACCAGCGTATTCAATCCGCTCTACAATGAAAGCAACCATCCTGTAAATAGTCTCTAATCCTCAAACTGTTTATGAATAGTTCTATTCCTTAAAGGAGATGGATGCAATATGGCAGATAAGGGTGACCAATTTGAGACCTTGCGTGAGGAGCTTGCGGCACTTCGAAGAGGAGTGCTCGATGCCGATGATATCCGTGGCCGCTACGGCGAGACGGAAGAAATTGAGCGATCGATTGCGGCTGCTCGTGCCAGGCGGATACAGGCTCTGACTGAGGAGGAACTCGACTCTTTGCATTCTGTTAAATTAGAGAATTAAAAATCCTCAATACTGTCGACTATAATGGTGTACCATTGTTGCAAGCTCAGCTGGTAAGAGGACTTCCCGAGCCTGATGAACCTACAATACAGATTGTCGTTCAGAAGTTAGACCCCTCTGATACCAAAAGATCTGCTGGAGGACCGTGATTTAGAATTTGTCCGAATATTCTCTACGCTGTTCCATCTTCTGATGCTCATCGCGTTGGTCGTAGTGCTTCTCCAGCACATCTGTTCCAACGTTTGCTCTATCACTCACCACCTTCTCTGGGACATCTTCAGCAAGCCAACTCGTAATCGCCCCTCGACGAATACCGTGAGGAGGTATACTTGAGGGACACTTCGAAGCAGCATGACGCTCCGTCGCTTCACAGGAACCGATATCACGGTCGTGAGGACAATAATCGGCGAACTCACAGGGGCGAGTGATCCGATAGATTATCTGCTGGATGGTACTCGGATGAAGTCGACCGTATTCAGATGCAAGGAGAGGTTTACGTCCATGATCGTCTACTACATCAGGACGTTTATCCTGTAACCAGTCATCCAGCAGCTCGCAAACGCGCTCATTCAGGGATACATGGCGCTCTCCCTTCTCTTGATTCTTTAGTGGGGTCTCAGAGCTATGCGTTACTTCGATATACCTCTCTTTTGGGTAGTAGTCGGCTACGTCAAGGGAGTGGAGTGCGCCTCGCCGCATGGCTGTTGTATAGGCTAGCTCCATGACCAGATGACGGTTCGAGGCGTACTCGTATTTCCGGAGAAATGTGAGAATTTCCTCGGCCCGGTCGGACTCTATCATCTGATTCCGAACCTGTTCTTCGGTGCTGAGGCTCGGAAGCAGGATTTTCGTATGTAGATCCGCCTTCACAGCTTCAATTGATTCCAGCCATTTCACGAAGACTCGAAGAGTTACCAGCTGTGTTTTCAGCGAGACCTTCGAAAGGTCACCTTCGTTTTTTCGCCAGGTCCGATATTGGTATAGGTCGCGTCCACTGAGTTCGTTTAGATTCGTTATTTCTTCCTCTCGACACCATTGTCTGAATTGATTGAGCCGGGATCTGTGGGATCGTAGCGTCGCGTTCGCAACTTCGTTTCGTCGATGGTCAAGGTACAGTTCTACGGCCCGTTCTGGGCTGATTGGTTCTAGGTCCATTGTTACTTTCACGGACCCTCTAACAGCTGGGGAGTGACTCAGTCTCAGATACCCGAGTAATATCCACGGTTGCGTAGAATCTACACGTGTTCCCCGCGGGCTCGTTCTCCGAGAGTCGAACGGTGCGGACTCCCGTCTCCGTGCGCTCCCGAGATCGGTGTCCGACCGACGGAGGGCCGAACGCGGCATCGCCGCGACCGCGCTCAGCAGGGGTAGATACGGACGTTCTTGAGGTTCATCTCGTCGGCGGTCGTCCAGATGTCGAGTTCCCACTTGGTCTTGACATCGGCCCGGCCCGTGTCGGCGCGCGGGACGCCGACGGGGCAGTACACCGTCTCCCAGTTCGGACCGACGGAGAAGCTCGTCTCCGCGCGGGGGAAGTCGTCGAAGGAGTCGGCGCGGACGGTCACGTCCCTGACGCTGTCGGGGACGCGCGCGTCGAACTGGACCATCATCGTCGTGAACTGGGGGTTCAGCTGGATGTCGCGGGTCCGCAGCCCGCCGAAGACCTCGTCGCCGGTCGACGACCCGATCGTCCAGAAGGGGTCGGCGCGGGCGTTGTCGACGACGGGTTCGTTCCCCATCGGGAGCCAGAAGCTGTCCGCGAAGTCGTCGAACTTCGGCGAGGACTCCTGGACGATGTCCCCCTCCGGGAGCGTCCACGGGATGAGCAGCCCCCCCGTCGAGGAGGCGACGTGCAACTCCCCCGCCTCCCGTTTCTCGACGAGGTAGTCGAAGATCTCCTCGAGGCGCGGCCAGTCGTCGACCTTGTGGCTGTGGAAGAACAGCCGCAGGCGACCCTTCGGCCGCTCGGTCAGCCGGTCGATCATCGCCTTGGCCTCGGCGGCCGTGTGCTGGTCGGGTCGCTCGATCAGCGCCGAACTCTGGCCGTGCTTGGCGGTCGTCGCGGTCGCGGCGTAGTCGTCGCCGTTGGTCGCCCAGCCGTGGCCCGAGGCGGCGAACAGCGACCGGACGGCGTAGAACTGCGGCTCGTCGAGTTCGCCCATGTTCAGTCCCCGGCCCTGCCTGGGCTGGAGGTGCGTGACGGGGAACCCCTTGGCTTCGAGGTCCCGCTTCTGCTCGCGGACGATCCGCAGCAGGTCCGACATCTCCTCGACGCCGTCGCTGTTGTTCCCGGGCTCGGTCAGCCGACCGCCCTCGTCGACGGTCCCGCTGCCGGTGTAGAGGCCGACCTCGCAGCCGTCAAGCAGCATCTCCTTGAGCTGGTCGGTGCTGACGAGGCCCTCGGCGTCGTCTTTCTCGATGCGCGCCGGGGTCGCGCCCATCATCCAGGGGAGGCCCCGTTCCTTCATCCGCGGGTACAGCTCCTCGTACTCGGCGATGTGGCTCCCCTCGCTGTGTATCATCACGACCGGCGTCTCGCGGGTCGGATACGTGGCGATGTGGCGGGGCATCTCCATCGGCCTGCTCGGCGGCGCCGGGCTCGCGATGCGGCCGGCCGCCCGCTCGTCGAGCGAGCAGCCGTGGACGTACCCCTCGGTGGAGCGGACCTGGTTCGCGTTGATCTGGTCGGCCTCCCGCGTCGCGGGAGTCCAGGCGTCGCCGTCGCCGTCGTACACGGCGCCCGTGTCCGTCGCAACGAACGTGGCCGCCTCGTGGGGCGTGTAGTTGCCGAGGTTCGCCTCCTCGTCCCTGACGACCAGCCGCTCCTCGATCGTCGCCATGTCCGGCGAGTGCGTCCAGTCGGTCTCGCCCGGCTCGTACCGGTGGAGGTCGTGATTGGGAGTGCGTTCGACCATCGCTATCGCCCCGTCGGACTGCCGTAGGTCGCGGCGCCGTACCCCGACCGACCGTTCGTTCGATCGCTCCCCGCCGTGTCGGCGGACCCGGCATCGGTATCCGTGGTCTCGCCGGTGCCCGGGACCGCGCCGACCGCGTCCGCGTCCGGCCGCGTCCCGACCCCGGTCGCGCTCGTCGGCCGACCGGCCGTGACAGCACCGTACCCGGTCCCAGCGGACCCCCGGTCGCGTCCGTTCGACCGCAGTTCGCCGAGTCCCGTTCCGACGGGGGCCCCGATCGCCAGCCTGATCAAGTTGCGTCGCGACAGTTGCAAGGTGTTCACCTGCCGAGGCGATCCCACGGGGCGACAATTAGTTATCAATCGTATTCGACGGAGTAGGCACCGTATAACCGCCATTCGGGTCGCGCTCGGCAGGTCCTCGCACGGCCCATCGACGTGAGGTCCGACCGATTCGTCCGCGAGCCGCCGCCCGGGGCGACGGCGGGATCCGATCGCCGAACATGGATAGATAGAAAAGTCCGGGGGAGCAACTGCCCGATATGAACGTTCCCTACGACCTGAGCTCCTACGTCCGCGTGCTGAAGCTGGCCAGCACGCCGTCGTGGGACGAGTTCTCGCAAGTCGCGAAGATCGCCGGGGCCGGGATCATCCTCGTCGGCATCCTCGGCTTCCTGATCTTCGTGATCATGAACTTCGTGCCGGGGGGGCCCTGAGATGGGTATCTTCGCCGTCAAGACCACGGCCAGCCAGGAGCGCACCGTCGCGGACATGATCATGAACCGCGAGGAGGAGGAGATCCACGCCGCGCTCGCGCCGGACTCGCTGACCTCCTACGTCATGGTCGAGGCCGACGACTCCGCCGTCTTCGAGCGCATCTCCGACGAGATCCCTCACATGCGCGGCGTCGTCCCCGGCGAGTCCGGGCTCAGCGAGGTCGAGCACTTCCTCTCGCCCAAGCCCGACGTCGAGGGCATCGCCGAGGGGGACATCGTCGAGCTCATCGCCGGCCCGTTCAAGGGCGAGAAGGCCCAGGTCCAGCGCATCGACGAGGGCAAAGACCAGGTCACCGTCGAACTGTACGAGGCGACGGTCCCGATCCCCGTCACCGTCCGCGGCGACCAGATCCGGGTCCTCGATTCGGAAGAGCGGTAGGCTAGCGGTCCGGCATCCGGCGGCCGCGCCGCCGGTTCCCCGCGACGAGCGGAGCGAGTCGCGGCTTTTTGACTCGTCCCTTCACGGAATCTGCAGCGAGCGGAGTGACGGTGAGCGACGGCGACGGGGAGACCCGCCGAGCGGGGCGTGGCGTCACTCCCGGATCCAGTCGGCGACCCGGTCGGTCCAGCGGCCGGTGGCCCCGTCGGCGGGGTCGGCCCCGTCGACGGGGTCGGCGCTTTCTCCGGCGGGGGCGGTGACCCGGAGGCCGACGGCGACGGCGACCGCCGCCAGGGCGGCGCCGGCGACCACGTCGGTCGCCCAGTGGATGCCGAGGTACATCGTCGAGACGGCGATCGACCCCGCGAGGGCGGCGGCGACGGGCGTCCACCGGGGGTAGACCTCGCGGTAGCGGTAGGCGACGAGCGCGACCGTCACGGACAGCGAGGTGTGCAGCGACGGGAAGACGTTCGTGTTGCGGTTGACCCGGCCGGTCAGCAGTTGCGCCTGCGGCCAGTGGGCGTACAGCAGCGAGTCGACCGCCTCCGGCGTGACGTTCCGGGGGCCGTAGGAGACGAACAGGACGTAACAGACGAGCCCGAGGGCGTAGTTGACCGCGTAGGCGACGAGCAGCGTCCGGACGGGGCGGTCGCTCCGGCAGGCGAGGTAGGCGACGACGGGGAAGGTCAGCAGGAAGGCGTAGCCGAAGACGTAGACGGCGCTGAAGTAGGTCGTCAGCGGCGGCGTCGCGAGCGACTGGACCCAGGCGACGAACCCGCCCTCCAGGGCGTGGATCGCGCCGGTGATGTTGACGCCGATGAGCCAGGAGAGCTCGACGCCCACGTCGCGGACGACGCCGTTGACGGCGAGGACGACGACGAGCAGCCCCAGCGTCGGCGCGACCGCGCGGAGGTTCGCCCGCACCCGTCCGGGGGCGCCGGCCAGGCCGTCGCGGCCGACGACCGCGACCAGTCCGAGCAGGTGCAGGGCGACGACGCCGGCGGCGACCTGCGCGAGGACGGTTGCCAGCCCCATCAGTCACGCTCCACGAGGGCCCCGTCGTCGTACTCGTACCCCGCCTCGCGGAACGCGTCCCGCGCGGCGTCGACGTCGACCGCGCCGTTCGACCCGAAGAAGGGCGTCACCGGGTGTTCGTCCTCGAACCGGAGGTCCGGAGGAACCAGGTCGGTCCCGGCCAGAGGGCTCGCCGCGGGCCAGCCGTAGCCGTCGAACACGTCGTCGACCAGCGCCCGCTGGTCGACCAGGTGGCCGAGCGTGTTCCGGAACCGCGGGTTCGTCAGCGGCGGCCGGCGGGCGTTGTAGCCGACGACGTACGGCGAGGGCGACCGGCCGACGACCAGGTCGACCCCCTCCGACCGGCCGATCCGCGGGATCGTTCCGGCGCCGACGGCGGTCCCGGTCACGTCCGCGTCGCCGCTCGCGACCATCGAGACGGCCGTCTCGTCGGTGCCGACGACGGTCACGTCCACCCGTTCGAACGGCGGGAGCCCGTCCACGTCGGCGGGCAGATCCGCCGGCGGGTCCGCCGCGAGGAAGTGGTCGTCGAAGCGTTCGAGCACGAGGCGGTCGCCGGGGACGTTCCGCTCGAAGGCGAACGGTCCGCTCCCGACCGGCGGGACGTTGTTGGTCACGAGCGCCTCGGAGGTCGCGCCGAAGTCGACGCCGCCGACGGAGGCCGGACTCGCTCGCTCGCGCCAGACGTGGTCGGGCAACACCGGGACCGTGAGCGCGCGCGCCGCGACCCCGGCGGTACACTCGGTGAACCGGATCTCGACGGTCCGCGAGTCGAGCGCCTCAGCGTCGGCGACGAGGCTGCTCCGGCCGCGGAACCGGGGGGCGGCCACCGCCGCGTCGTCCTCGGTCGCGGTGTCGGTCCCCGCTGTCGTCCGCCCGAGCGTCACGTCCGAGAGCAGGGCGTACGTGAGCGCTACGTCGGCCGCCGTCAGCGGCTCGCCGTCGTGCCAGGTCAGCCCGTCGCGGAGCCGGACGCGCGCACGCGGCCGGCCGTCGACCGTCTCGAACTCCCAGGTGTCGGCCAGCCAGGGCTCGACCCCGCCGGTCTCGGCCTCGTAGCCCAGGGAGTCGTACAGCAGTCCGGTGAGGACGCCGGTCCACCGGAACTCCGCGGCGAGCGGGTTGAGGTTCTCGGTGGGTCGCCGGTCGGTGATCACGGCGCGTAGCGTCGCGGGGTCGTCGGAGGGCGCCGTGGCGGTCGCTGTGGCGGTCGCGCGCGAGGCCTCCCGGGAGCCCTCGTCGAGCGAGAGGTAGCCCAGCGGCGACTCGAAGTCGATCCCGTGCCACCCGTCGAAGCGGCCGTCGCGGACGGCCCGGATCTCGTCGGGAAACGCGACCAGCGAGAACGGCTGGGTGCGGGCGACGCTGCGCTGGACGGCCGCGAGCGCCTCGCGTCGCGCCTCGCCGGTCGCGGTGCGCTGCTCGACCAGCCGGTCGTCGACGTCGAGGTTCGCGTAGCCGAACGGGTTCTGCCAGCCCGGCTCGGAGCCGAACCGCGAGTGCAACAGCGGGTAGAGCCCGTCGCCGTCCCGGAGGCGGGCGGGGATCCGGCCGACGAACGCGTCGAAGTCGTTCCGGATGAGCACCTGGCGGTACAGCTCCTCGGGGGCGACCGGCGTGACCGACACTTCGAGGCCGGCCGCCCGGAACCACCCGGCGACCGACTGGGCGACCCGGAGGGCGTAGGGGTCCGCGTCGGCCGGGAGCGTCTTGATCCCGACCGACACCGGCGACACCGACTCCCAGCCGGTGGCCGCGCGCAGCCGGCGCATACACCCGGCGGTCCCGAGGGTGGCCCCGGCCGCGAGCGAACCCAGCAGCTTGCGCCGCCGGTTCGAGGGCGGCGCGTCCGGTCGATCCCCCATCTCTCCGCCAGTTCGGCACCGACGGCATTATCTGTTGGGAAAGGCTGCCGTCGGGCGAACGCGGGACCCGCCGCCGTTCGGCGGTCGCGATCACCGTCGTCCGGCGACCGCGACTACCTTCGCGTCGGCGAGCGCGGGCGGCGTCCGTCGAACGCGGGCGGCGCCGACCGGCTGCGACGACCGGCGCAACGATCACCCTATGTACCGCGGACCCGATTCACCGACCGTGTCACGCCGAGGGAACCTCCGCCTGCTGCTGGCCGCGGTCGTCGTCCTCGCGACGGCGACGGTCGCGGTCGGCTACGTCGCGGCCGAGCGGTCGAACGACCGGGTGACCGGCGACCCGTCGGTCGAACAGGCGCTGCGCTCGGGCGACCGCGGGGCGGTCGTCGGACCGCGCGACGGTCGCACCGTGGTCGCGACCGACTCCAACGCCTTCGTCAGCGACGAGAACGACGGCCCGCGCGCCCAGGCCGAACTCGTCGCCTTCGCCCGCGACGGGGGGATCTACTACCACGAGAACGACCACACCCGCTACTGGGACGTCGACCCCGTCGCGGGGACCGAATCGACCGTCGAGTTCGTCTACGCCGACCACCTCGACGCCGACGAGTGCGACGGCTCGGTCTGCACGCGCAACGGCGTCGAGCGCGTCAACCTCACCACCGGCGAGTCGACCGAGGTGTACAGCCGGGTCACGCCCGGCAAGCACTCGACCCGGTGGCACGACGTCGACCGGATCGACGACGAGCGGCTGCTCGTCGCCGACATCGACCGCGACCGCGTCTTCGTCGTCAACACGACGACCGAGCTGATCACCTGGGAGTGGTCGGCTCAGGCCGCCTTCGACGTCGACAGCGGCGGCCCGTTCCCCGAGGACTGGACGCACCTCAACGACGTGGAACACGTCGAGATCGACGGCCGCGACGCCGCGATGGTCAGCCTCCGCAACCACGACCAGGTCGCGTTCATCGACTTCGAGCGGGGACTGCTGGAGGAGTGGACGCTCGGGTCCGACGGCGACCACGACACCCTCTACGAGCAGCACAACCCCGACTACATCCCGCCCGAGCACGGCGGGCCCGCGCTGCTCGTCGCCGACTCGGAGAACGGCCGCGTCGTCGAGTACCAGCGCGAGGACGGGACCTGGAACCGGTCGTGGACCTGGAGCGACGCGCGGATGCAGTGGCCCCGCGACGCCGACCGCCTGCCCAACGGCCACACGCTGGTCACCGACTCCAACGGCGACCGGGTGTTCGAGGTGGATCGGTCGGGCGAGGTGGTCTGGACCGCCACGATCGGGTTCCCCTACGAGGCCGAGCGGCTGGGGACCGGCGAGGAGAGCGCCGACGGCGAGAGCGCGGCCGCGCTCGAGTTGCCGAGCCGCGAGCCGGAGCCGGGGAACCTGTCGCTGTCGGGCCGTGTCATGGCGGCGCTGCCGCCGTCGGTCGCCAACGGGATCGCCTACGTCTTCCCGCGCTGGGTCGGCGTCGTCGAGGGGATCGCCATCCTCGCGCTCGTCGTCGCCGTCCCGCTCTGGGCGCGCCTGGAGTACCGCTGGTCGGACGTGTCCGTCGGGGTCCGTAACCCCCTCCGGATCGACCGGAAATGACGGCGAGCGGTGCCAGGGACCGATCGATCGCGCTCGCGCCCGTCCGCTGGCTGCGGCGCACCGCGCCGCTGGACGGGCGGGACGCGCGCTGGCTCGGACTGGCCGTCCTCCCCGGCGTCGTCGCCGTCGTCGTCTACCTGGCGACCAACCCCTACCCGGCCTACGGCGGCGGGCTGTACGCACAGATCGCCGCCGAGATCGCCGCGAACGGGTACGCGCCGCCGGCGACCGTCCCGGGATACGCCCTCCCCGTCCCCTTCGCGTACCCGCCGCTGCAGTTCTACGTGTTCGCGCTCGCCCTCGACCTCGGGCTCGGCCCCCTGACGGTCACCCGGTTCCTGCCCGCCGTCGCCGTCGTCGCGGGGCTGGTGCCGGCGTACCTGCTCGGGCGGGACTACACCGGCTCGCGGGCGGCCGGGACCGCGACCGCGGCGCTGATAGCGCTGAACCCGCAGGTGCTGGAGTGGCACGTCTCCGCGGGCGGCGTCGTCCGCGGGTTCGCGTTCCTCTACGCCCTGACCGCGGTCTACGCCGGCTACCACGTCTTTACCGGCGACGGCCGGCGGGCGATCGCTGCGGGTGCCGTCGCGGTCGCGCTGACCGGCCTCACGCACCCGACCTACGCGCTGTTCGTCGTCGCGAGCTACCTCGTGTTCTGGGCCGGGCTCGACCGGTCGATCCGGGGGCTCGCGCGCGGACTGGCCGTCGGCCTGGGGGCGCTCGCGCTGGCGAGCCCCTGGCTCGCGTGGGTCGTCACGACCCACGGCCCCGGGGTGTTCACCGCGGCGGCCGGGACCCACGGCGGGATCGGCGGCGGGCTCGACCAGCTCGTCGAGAGTCCCTCGGTCTACCGGCTCGCCCCGTTCGCGGCGGCCGCCGCGGCGCTCGCCGCCCGCCGCGACGCCGTCGTCGCCGGCTGGACCGTCGCCGCGACGCTGCTCTTTTTCCAGCTGCGGTTCCCCTACGCCGTCGGCGCGCTGGCCCTCGCGGTCGCCGGCGTCGGCGCCGCCGAGCGGGTCGCCGCCGGCGGCTGGCCCGCGGCGCTCTCCTCGCCGCGGCGGCGGGCTGGGGCCGCGGCGGCCCTCGTCGTCCTCGCGAGCGCGGTCGGCGGCGCGTATCTCGCCGCCGAGACGACCTCGACGACCGACGGGACCACGCCCTCGTTCCTCGACGACGAGTCGGTCGCGGCCGCCGAGTGGGCGGCCGCCGAGACGCCCGCGGACGCCCGGTTCCTCGTGCTCGGCGACGCAGCCGAGTGGTTCCCCGCGCTGTCGGGGCGGTCGATCGCCGTCGGCCCGTGGGGCGTCGAGTGGGCCAGCGCCGGCGCGTACGACCGGCAACTGACGGCGTTCGAGGACGCCTCGACGTGCAACAGCGCGGCCTGCGTCGAGGCGGCCGCCGCGACCGTCGACGCCGACCCCGAGTACGTCCTCGTCCCCAAGGGCCGGTACACCGTCCGCGGGGAGACCGTCGTCCAGTTCGGCACGCTCGAACGTTCCTTCGCGGTCGCCGACGGCTGGACGCGCGTCTACGAAACCGACGGCGTCGTCGTCTACCGGGCGGTCGGTTACGGTGATCCGTCCGGCTAGTTCGGAACGCGTCTGGGTCCCCGAAGGACGCGCGACGGCCGAAATCAGTGGTGAGGGACCGAACCACCACGGGTAGTCACGTGATCGGACTGAAATCGAACACGTGATCGGCGTTATCACTCAGTGAAAAGCCGCGGAACTGTTTTGACAGATAATACCACTTTGTCTCGTCGGGCAATGTTCGAACGGATCACATCTGTCGCGAGTGGAGAAAACGGGGCACCGACGGGCGTGTTGCGACGCGTCGGGCTCGTGATTCTGTTACTACCGATGAGTACGTTGTATCCGCTGTTGTACCTGCGGCACCGAAACGAGGAGGGTGAAACGTGGTTCGATCAGTCGCCGATGACGGCGGTCCCCGGGCTGCAGGCGGACTTCTGGTTTCCAGCGGTGGTGTACGGATTCGTCCTCTTCGGTGGCGGAGTGGTGGCGAGTTACGCGGTGCCCACCATGGCGGCCCCGGCGGACGGGGTGTTGCTCGGACTCGGGCTCGTCACGGGCGCGGGCGTCGTCACATACCTGTATCACGCGAAGGGGATCGACCGAGCGTTTCTCAGGCGGACCGGGTACGCGACCGCTATCGGTGTCGCTTACGTCCTCGTCGCAGCGGGTCTGCTACAGGCGGTCTTCCGGTACCGTGCGGCTAGCCTGGTCGGGTCTCCGGAGTACCTGCTGCGTGCGGGATTGCCCTTCCTCCTCGGTTCGATGGCCGGCAACGGGTACGCGGTCAAGTGCGAAGAGTACAAGCAGGAGTCCAAGCGCGAGGGAGAGAAGGATGAATCGCAGTCCCACATCCGGACGCGAGCCAGTAAGGGGACCGAGGTCAGCGATTCGAAGGGGCAGTCGATACTGGAGTCATTTCAGGAACAGTCCTGGATGACGCCGGACGATCTGGCGACGGGGAGCGAGATCGATCGGACGCGGACGATCGAGCCGTTCCGAGACATCGTCAGGGGGCTCTGGGTCGAAGAGACGCTCTATGAGAAGACCGTTCCGAAACCGGCCTACCGAGACGAAAAGCGGAAACACCGGACGGATTACAACAGCCGGAGCGAGGTCGCGCCGAGCGGATTCGAGAGCAAGACGTACACGTTCTTCGTTCCCAATTCCCGCGCCGAGCAGACGTGCGGCGACTGTCGGGGGTCGGGAACGCTGACCTGTGGGTCCTGCTCGGGGAGCGGTCGCGTGACCTGCAGGTCCTGCAACGGGAACGGAAAAGCGGCCTGCGGACGGTGCAGCGGGGAAGGGCGGATCATCGAGACCCGCAAGTGTAGTGTCTGTGGCGGGAGCGGCGAGAGCAAACAGGGCGTCTGGTGTAGCAGCTGTGGCGGCGACGGTTACACCGAAGAGAGTCACAACTGCCCGGACTGCAGTTACGGCGAGGTGGACTGTGGCACCTGCGCTGGCCGCGGGAAGGTCACCTGCGACAGCTGTTCCGGCAGCGGGAAACACACCTGCGGGCAGTGTCAGGGCAGCGGGAAACTCGTTCAGTATGAGTACGTCGAGCGGTCGTACTCCCCGGATTCGGACGTCTCCTACCGGACCAAGAGCGTCCCGAAGCAGTTACTGACCGACGCGGACGGGAAGCGAGTCAGCAGAGACACGGACAGAAATCCCAGCAAGAGCGGTCTGTACCGCAAACAGGAGGAGACCAGAAAGATACCGGTCACTGTCGCACAGTACGAGTACCTCGGCGACAAGTGGGAAGTCTTCGAAGTGGAGAACACCATCGAAGCGCTCGATTTCCCGCGGGACTATCAGAAGCAGTTCAGAATCGTACAGGTCGGCGTCTTCCTCCTGGCCCCGGCGTACGTCGCGGCGGTGGTCGCTCTCTGAGTGCCGGACCAGCGCGGTCGATCGGGCGACGAACGGTAGTGTGACGCCGCATCGGTCCGACACTCCCGTCTGGTACCGACGGTACCGTGTTCACAGCCCGCAGTCGCCGCAGAGATGACCCGAACGACCGTCTCACGACGGGATATCGGGACCGACAGACGGCGTCGTGGAGTGCGACGAGAACTCCGGTTCAGTGGTCGGCTGATATTCAAAGGCCCCGGTCGGAAACAGAGTTCGTCGGGTCCCGGCCGCTCGTTCAGAAGACGCCGAGCACCGCCCCGGCGAGCCCGAGGACCCACGTCACGATTCCGATGGCGGCCGTCCGGCGGTCGCCGCGGGCCGTGCCGTACGCGAAGACGGCGATCGCCCCCAGCAGCGCGAGCCGGTGGACGACGAGGCGGATCGGGACGACCTGGACGCTGACGAGCCCGAAGTCGAGGAGGAAGCCGGCGCCGAGGCCGCCGGCGGAGAGCAGCGCGACCCGGTCGGGGTCGCGGTCGCGCCCGAGCGCGCGGACGGCCAGCGGCGGGCCGGCGACGAGGGTGGGGTACAGGGCCGCGGCGATCAGGTTCGGGTCGACCGCGGGGAACAGCAGCTCCGCGGCGACGCCGGCGCTCCGGACGCCGAGGACGGCCCCCGCGAGCGCGGCGGGGATCAGCGTCTCGGCCAGCGGGAGCCGGCGCCGGCGGACGGCGACCGGGAGCGCCGCGCCGACGAGGACCGCGGGGGCGAACTCGACCACGGTGATCCACCCGTCGCTCCCGCCGCCGCCGTGGCCGTGGTACTCGCGAGTGAGCCCGTCGACGAACCGCTCGTCGCGGAGGTCGCGCTCGACAACCTCGGCGCCGGCCTCGACGCCGGTGACGGTGTGGCGCAGCCGGTACCAGTCCCAGTACTCCGTGTGGGCCTGCAGGGCCGTCCAGTTCCCGACGTGGGCGGGGTAGGCCCGGACGTGGGTCCGCTGACCGAGGTAGGTGCCGACGCCGAGCTGGTAGGTCGACTCGACCCACTGGCCGCGACGGCCGTCGGCCGCCGCGACGTAGGTGTAGCGGGCGCTCCCGCGGGCCCGTCCCCACTCGGGCCCCGGAACGTCGCCCCCGTCCCAGACGGGTTCGGTCACGTTCCCCTCGCCGTCGACGCTCGTCCAGTTGCGGCCCGAGCGGTCCTCGAAGGCCCGCCGGACGCGGTCGGCGTCGCCGCGGACGACGACGTTCAGCGCCAGCGTCCGGCCGGCGACCGACCGGCGCTTGCTCGTGTACGGCCAGACCGCCCCCTCGACCTCCACCGGCGAGACCAGCCGCTCCGCCGACGGGGCCGCGGCGCCGGGGTCGAACGGGGCCGCGGCGTCGCGGTCGAGCGAGTCCGCCGGGCTCGCTGTCGCGGTGCCGGCGACCGGGTCCGACCCGCCGCCGGCGACCGGTCCGGCGAGCAGCACTGCGACTGCCACTGTCGCGAGCGCGACCGCGGTGACCGG
The DNA here is from genome assembly GCF_004698125.1 of Halosimplex halophilum. Taxonomy (NCBI): domain Archaea; kingdom Methanobacteriati; phylum Methanobacteriota; class Halobacteria; order Halobacteriales; family Haloarculaceae; genus Halosimplex; species Halosimplex halophilum. The sequence continues at coordinate 654,736 of NZ_SRHV01000005.1, read as the reverse complement.
CCAGCGCCGTCGCATACGCCGACCTGTGCGCCGAGGCACTTAGCTTCGGGCGTGGTCCGGGTCCGCCGTCGGGGGCTCTCTCCCCAACGACAAGACACTTACATCGGCCCCGTGTTCCGGGGGACGAGTACGACAGATGCCCTCCATCCAGACGAACGGACTGACGAAGACCTTCGGCGAGGACGTGGTCGCCGTCGACTCCCTCGATCTGACCATCGAGGAGGGGGAGATATTCGGCTTTCTCGGGCCCAACGGCGCGGGGAAGTCGACGACGATCAACATGCTGCTCGATTTCATCCGGCCGACCGCGGGGTCGGCGCAGGTGTTCGGCATGGACGCCCAGCGCGAGTGTGCGGCCATCCGCGAGCGCATCGGCGTCCTCCCGGAAGGGTACGGCTTCGACGACTACCTCACCGGCCGCGAGTACATGGAGTGGGCCGTCGAGACCAAAGACGCCGACGACGACCCCGAGCAGTTGCTCGATCTCGTGGGGATCGCCGACGACGCCGACCGCGTCGCGTCGGGCTACTCCAAGGGGATGCAACAGCGCCTCGCGTTCGGCATGGCGCTGGCCGACGACCCCGACCTGCTGATCCTCGACGAGCCCTCGACGGGGCTGGATCCGAACGGCATCCAGCACATGCGGTCGGTCATCCGCGACCGCGCCGCCGACGGGACGACCGTCTTCTTCTCCAGCCACATCCTCTCGGAGGTCGAGGCGGTCTGCGACCGCGTCGGCGTGATGAACGAGGGGGAGCTGGTCGCCGTCGACTCCATCGAGGGGCTGCGCGAGAGCGCCACCGGCCAGGCCACCATCGAACTGGAGTGCGCGGAGCCGCCGCGGGTCGACGGCATCGGCGACATCACGGGCGTCTCGGCGGTCGACGTGACCGACACGACGCTCGTCGCGGAGTGTTCGGACCCGAGCGCGAAGGTCGACGTGGTCAGGCGGGTCGACGAGCGGGCCGAGGTCGTCGACATCCTCGCGGACAACACCTCGCTGGAGGAGCTGTTCAACCAGTTCACCGGCGGCGGCCGCGACGCCGACGGGACCGTCGGCGAGAGCGTCGAACTGGACGACTCCCGGGAGGCGTCGGCATGAGCACGGTCACGGTCGCGAAGAAGGACTTCAAGGCCGCGCGCCGGTCGAAACTGCTGTGGGCGGCGGCGGTCGTGCTGGGACTCATCGCGGCGTTCGTCGGCTACGTCTCGGGCGGCGCGCCCGGGCCGGACGCCGAGCAGGTGCGTGCGCTCTTTCGGGTGTTGACGATGCTGCTGGCCGTCCTCCTCCCCATCGTCGCGCTGGTGGCGAGCTACCTGGCCATCGCCGGCGAGCGCGAGGGCGGCGGGATCAAGTTCCTGCTCTCGTTGCCGAACACGCGCCGGAGCGTCTTCGTCGGGAAGCTGCTGAGCCGCAACGGCATCGTCGCCGGCGGCGTCGCGTTCATGTACGTCGCGGCGGTCAGCACGGCGCTGGCCCGTCACGGCGCGTTCCCGGCCGCGGTGATCTTCGGGACGCTACTGGTGACGCTCGTCTACGGGTCGACGTTCGTCAGCATCGCGCTGGCGATGTCGTCGGCCGCCGCGTCGCGGAGCCGCGCCATCGCGGGCGCGTTCGGGACGTACTTCGTGCTCGTCATCCTGTACGTCTTCCCGGTCGCGTCGGTCGGCGACATCGCCCGCTGGCTCCACACGACGCTGCTGGGCGCCGACGCCAACCCCGACCTGTACAACGCCGTCCAGTACACCAGCCCCTACCTGGCCTACCGCAAGGCCGTCAACCTCGTGATGCCGACGGAGATGCGCCAGAACGTCTTCCGGTCGAGCCTGCCGGAGGACCTGCGGTTCGAGCCGGCCGGGGCCAACGACGCGCTCCCGGTCTACCTGCAGGACCAGTTCTCGCTGGTCGTGCTCGCGTTCTGGCTGGTGGTACCGCTGCTGGTCGGCTATCTGCTGTTCGAGAGGGCTGATCTGGAATGAACCGACGCAACGCTGTCGGCACGGCGCTGGTCGTCCTGGCGGCCGTCCTGTTCACGGTCCCGGCCGTCTTCCCGGTCCAGGCGATGCTCGTCCACGACACGGGGTCGTACGCGACCGGCACCCCCGAGGAGCTCCGCGAGGAAGGCCACGAGGTGATCGCCTACGAGAACCTCTCGGCGCGCGGCCAGGAGCTGTACCGGACGACCCTGGAGAACGACGGCGAGTACCGCGTCCCCGTCGGCGAGGGCGCGCCGGAGTTCAGCTACCTCAATGCGACCGAGCGCCGACAGGCCTTCGAGAACGACAACGTGAGCGCGGTCCGGGCGGTCGTCATCGAGCGCCCCGAGGACGGCGGCGACCTCCCGCCGGCAGACGAACCGAACTTCGGTCCGCGGCCCGGAGAGAACGCGAGCGAGGAGGAACAACGGCGCGCGGAGACGACCCAGCGCTACGACGCGATGGCGACCGCCACGAGCGAGCCGCCGCTGGGCGCGACCCCGCAGCTGATCCGGCTCGCCTCGGTGCTGCTCGCCGTCCTCTCGATGGGCGTCGGCGGCTACCTGCTCTCCTCGAAGTAGGGTCGCTCTCGTGCGGTTCTTTCGGTGGCGGATCCGCGACGCTACCGCCAGGGGACCGATAGCTGAAAAGACGCCCTCAGATAGCGCCGTTGCCGCCTTCGAGGCGGTCGATGACCTCGCGGATGTCGGCCTCCTCCTCGATGTTCTCCTTGACGTTCTCGCGGCGCCGGACCTCCTTGGCGGTCGCGTCGTAGGCGCGGACGTACTCGGCGCGGCTGTGCTCGTCGAAGGCGTGGCGGATCGCGAAGTAGCCGTCCGGGAGGACGGTCCCGCAGACCTTGCACTCGATGCGCTCGTGTGCCGTCGACTGGTGGACGATCAGGTCCTCGACCCGGTCGAACTGCTCGTCGTCGCCGTCGATCGCACACTCCCAGGAGGCCATATACCCGAGTCATGCCCGCCGCTCTGTAAAAACGTTCCCCCTCCCCCCTCGCGTGACTTCCTGATCACGTCTGCTAGTTATCGTGACCGCACTCGACAGCAGGCGCTGAAAGCCCTCGGCCCGCTCGCTCTGAATTGGATCGACAGCACCGGACAACATGCGCTGAAAGCCCTCGGCCCGCTCGCGGTCGCTGAGCGACATATCCGCGCTCTCCGCACCGCCCGCGCGGATAGGGGTCGCTCAGGCGACTGTCGGCGCGAGCGCGCCTCGCCCGTTCAGTCCGCCAGGACAGCACAGCACGGCACCACACCGCAGACGGCCACGAACCTCCCCAGCCGATTCGCTCCTGGCGTCGCTCATCCACCGTCGGAGCACGCTCCGACGAGCCTTCGTTCACACAGTTCACGAATACCTCGCGCGGCTATTTCGAGCGGCCCGCCAGGCGGCGGGCACGCTCGACAGCACGCGCCGACCGCACTGCACAGCACCGTTCACTTCGATCACACCGGGAGAACGGGGGGCGAAATCGGTTCAGAACGGGAGGGTGACGCCCTCGGGGAGGTAGGCGGGGAGGACGTGGACGAGGCCGGCGGCGACGACGAGTTCGAAGGCGGTGACGGCGAGCATCATGGCGTCGGCGTAGTCGCTGCTGACGGGGACGCCGATGGGGGCGCCGAACTCCTCGTCCCAGAGGGGGTAGAAGAGGGCGATCCCGCGGGTCGTCCCGAGCGCGTCGAGGACGTAGTGGGTGAGCACGCCGAGCCACACCCAGTGAAGGTTCCCGAAGTAGATCGGATAGGCGGCGACGATCCCGAGGATCGGAAGGTTGTGCAGCGTCTTGCGGTGTTTCCCGAAGTGGGTGTCCACGTCGGGGAACAGGGCCCCGAGCACCAGCGGGACGAACACCGCGGCGATGGTCCGGAACGTCGCCACGTCGCCCGCGGGTTCGAGGATGAACCCCAGGCCCACGGCGAGAAAGACCGCGTTCAACACGTGTCCGCGCTTGTCCATGGAGCGATGCGATGGACCCGCGGGTCACAAGTGTTGCCCTTCGGCGACCGGCGAACCCCGTCGGTGATCACCCAGCGGCGAGCCCCGCGGGGCTCGCGATACCGGGAGCGGCGTCAGTCGTGCGAGCTGACCGCGGTCTCCAGGTCCCGGAGCGCGCGGCGGGCGAGCCGCTCGCGGACGGCGCCGCGGTCGCCGTCGAACGCGTAGCGGGAGACGCTGGCGGTCGAGTCCCCCGACTCCCAGGGGGCGGCGTGGGCGACGCCGACGAAGCCGGTGCCGACCGGTTTCTCCTCGGTGCCGCCGCCGGGGCCGGCGACGCCGGCGGTGGCGACCCCCCAGGTCGCGTCGGCGGTGTCGCGGGCCGCGCGGGCGAGGGCGCGGGTGACCGGCTCGCTGACGGCGCCGTGTTCGTCGAGCGTCTCGCGGGGGACCGCCAGGACGGTCCGGAGCGCGTCGTAGTCGTAGGGGACGACGACGCGGTCGAGGTAGTCGCTCGCGCCGGGGACGCTCGTCAGCAGCGCCCCGACGAGTCCCCCGGTCGCGGTCTCGGCGACGGCGACGGTTTCGGCGCGCTCCCCCAGCAGGTCGCCGACCCGCTCCTCGACCGGCGGGTCGTCGGCGAACTCGCGCATACCGACCGGACGGGCGGCCGCCGGAAAAACGCAGGGGACCCGCTCACCGGCGCTCGGCGTCGACGACCCGCAGGTCGTCGTCGACGGTGAGCGCGAGTTCGTCGCCGTCGACGGCGAAGGTGAACCGCGCCTCGAAGGGGTCGGTCGACCGGACCGACTCCTCGAAGTCGTTGTACGCGGCCGACAGCGCGGGGAGCGTCTCGTCGGTCGGGGCCAGCGGGTTCAGGCCGTGGTCGAGGAGAAAGGCGAGGAGGGCGGGCGAGTCCGCCAGCCCGACGACGGCCGCGCCGCTCTCCTCGTAGATGCAGTTCGAGCAGTCCAGGTCGACGGCGACGGCGTAGCGGCGGCCGCAGGCGTCACAGAGGCCGCCGTCGGCGTCGCGAGCATCCGCATCACGAGCGTCGGCGTCGTGGGACTCGCAGACGCGGCGGCGACGGTCGAGCGCGGCCGAACAGCGGGGACAGACGCCCGCGGCGGCGGCGAACAGTTCGAGGTGGCCCCAGGTCCAGGCCGCGCGGAACACCGCCGCCGGGTCGCGCCCGGCGACGCCGGCCGGCGGGAGCGGGTGGTAGCCGAGATAGCCGTCGGCCGCCGCCTTGCCCGCGTCAGCGGAGTCATCGGGCGAACTCGTCCGGCTGTAGGTGCCCGGACACTCGGTGCAGAACACCTCGACGCGCTCCTCGCGGAAGCGGACGGCGACCGGCGCGCCGCAGAAGTGACAGGGGTGGTCGATCTCGGTCCGTTCGAGGACCGGCGCCGCGGTGACCGCCCCCGAGAGGACCGCCTCGACGACGCGTTCGCCGGCTCTGCGGAGCTCGTACCCGGCCTCCCGGTTGCGGACGAAGTGGCCGGTCAGCCGGTCGAGGTGGTAGTTGAACCGGCCGGAGTCGGCCATCCCGACGCGGTCGCGCAGCGCCGAGAACGACACCGGTTCGTCGGCGCCGCCCAGCGCGCTGAGGATGGCGACCCGCGTCTCGTTCCCGAGGACCTCGAAGGCCTCGTCCGGCGAGAGCGTCCGCGAGTCGTCGGACATACCCGCCGCTACCGGGCGGGGCAGGAAAAAACTCGCGTCGCGCGAGCGACGGTACCGACGACGGTCGCGTGCGGAAGCCTGACAGTCTTTCGACCGTCGTCAGGTCTGGACCTCGATCTGCGTGCCGCGAGCGGTGGCGCCCTCGTAGATGGGCAGGCGCACTTCGAGGATGCCGTTGCGGTACTCGGCGGCGATCTCCTCGTCGTCGACGCCCTTCGGGAAGCGGAACCGCCGGTGGTAGGTCCGGCGCGTGCCGCGCGTCTCGTCGTCGTGCTCGGCGGCGACGTTGAGTACGCCCTCGTGCCACGTCACGTCGATCTCCTCGGGGTCGAACCCCGGCAGCTCGACGCTCAGTACGAACTCCTCGTCCTCCTCGTAGAGCTCGTAGTCGTTACCGCCGGTCTCGAACAGCCTGTTCGGCAGGTCCATACCCTGGAACCACGAACTGACTGGTCGATCCGGGAGAGCCATGGCTTCTCACCTCGGCTCGGTAGATCGTTGTTCGCGGTTCTATAAAAATCTGTCGGAAGGGGAAACACGGCGACGGCGGGACACCCACGTTGATGAGGCGGGGGGTTCGAGATGGGGGTAGATGACGCCGCGACTCGTCGTCCAGTGCGGGCTGCCGGGGGTGGGGAAGTCGACGGTCGCGCGGGCGGTCGCCGACCGCCTCGGCGCCGAGCGGATCCGCAGCGACGCCGTCCGTCGGGAGGTCGTCGACGACCCGACCTACAGCCGCGCCGAGCGTGACCGCGTCTACCGGGCGATGCTGGAGCGGGCCCGCGAGGCCCTGGCCGACGGCGAGTCGGTCGTCCTCGACGCGACCTTCGAGCGCCGGACCCACCGCGACGACGCGGCCGAACTCGCCGACGAGGTCGGCGCGGACCTGCGGTTCGTCCGGGTGGTCTGCGACAGCGGGGTGGCCCGCCGGCGGATCCGCGAGCGCGAGGACGACCCCAGCGACGCCGACGTGTCCGTCTACGAGAACGCCCGCGAGCGGTTCGAACCGCTCGAACGCGACCACGCCACCGTCGACAACTCCGGCGCCCTCGCCGCGACCCACCGGCGGGTCGCGGAGCTGTTCTGAGGGGGCTGGCGGCCGGGCCACGGGGCCGGCCCGCCGGCCTCGCCGAGCGCCAGGGTTTACGTCGCGGGCGGCCAACGGCCGGTAATCGATGGACTACGAGACGCCGCAGTTCTTCCGGGTGATGCAGTACGCGGCCCGCGCCGACCGCGACGTGGTGGACATGGTGAGCGGCAACCCCGACTGGGAGCCCCCCGGGGCGCTCCGCGAGGGGCTGCGCGACTACGCCGACGGCGACGTGAGCGAGTTCCAGTACCCGCCGAGCGTCGGCCTCGCGGAGCTGCGGACCGAGATAGCCGAGCGCCGCGGCGTCGACCGCTCGCGCGTGCTCGTCACCAACGGCGCCGGCGAGGCCAACCACCTCGCGACGACGGGCGCGCTGGAGCGGGAGGGGAGCGGGTCGGAACTGGCCATGACCGACCCGGTCTACCCCTATTACGCCGGCCGGGCGAACCTGCTGGACGCCGAGGCGACGTACGTCCCCGCCGACGAGACGGGCCAGCTCGACCCCGCGGACGTGCGCGCGGCCGCGAGCGACGAGACGGCCGCCATCGTCGTCAACTCCCCGAACAACCCCACGGGTGCGGTCTACCCGCCGGAGACTGTCGAGGCAATCGTGGGGATCGCCGAGGAGTACGACGCCGTCCTCGTCGCCGACGAGGTGTACGACCACTACGACTTCACCGGCGCGTTCGAGAGCGCGCTCGCGACCGGGTCCGACCACGTGGTCGCCACCAACTCCTTCTCGAAGACGCTGGCGATCACAGGCCTGCGGGTCGGCTACGCCGTCTTCCCGCCGGAGGACGGCCCGCTCGGCGACATGGTGGACCGGGCGCGGACGCGGCACATGATCCAGAACGTGACCGGCAGCCGGCCGGCCCAGGCGGCGGTGCTGCGGGCGCTGCGGGAGACGCCGCCCGAGTACTACGAGCGCAACCGCGAGCGGCTCCGCGAGCGCATCGACCGGTTCACCGAGGCGCTCGACCGGGCCGGCGCAGAGTACACGACGCCGGGCGGCTCCTTCTACGTGATGGCCCGCTTCGACGGGTTCCCGGGGACGATGGAAAACGTCGAGCGACTGATCGACGAGGCGGGCGTCGCCGGGATGCCCGGCGAGGCGTTCGGCGAGTCCCGCGCCGAGTGGATCCGGTTCGCCCTCGTAACGCCGCGGGTCGACGAGGCGGCCGAGCGGCTGGCCGACTACCTCGGCTGAGCGCTCCACCGCGACGGTCGCACCCGGTCACTCCACCGCGACGGGTTCGCCCCGCTCGGCGGACTCGTAGACCCCCTCGACGATGGCGACGGCCTTCCGCGCCTCGGAGCCGTCGAGCATGAACGGGTCGCCGCTCGCGCGGGCGTCGAGGAACTCGCGGACGTTGGGGAGTTCCAGGGGGCTGGGTTCGTCGGCGCCGGCGTCGGGGCCCGAGAAGCGCTCGCGGACCGCCGCGTCCGCCTCGCGCTCCTCGCGGAACTGCCAGGCCGCGAGTTCCTCGCCGCGGACCTCGGCGGAGCCGTCGCGGCCGCCGAGTTCGTAGCGGATCTCCCCGCCGGGGTAGGTGGCCGTCGTCGCCAGCAGTTGCCCGAGCGTCCCGTCGCGGTAGCGCAGGGTCGCGACGGCCGTGTCCTCCACGTCGAGACCTGCGTCGTGACCGCGGACGCCGGTGAACGCCGACACCTCGGCGACAGGATTCGCGTCGGGAGCCAGGTCCATGCCGGCGCCGACGATCCACTGGACGGCGTCGACGCTGTGGATGGCCTGGTTCATGACCGCCCCGCCGCCCGCAACGTCGGGCTCGGCCTGCCAGGTGCCGTCGTAGTAGCCGTCGTCGCGCCACCAGGGGAGCGCGGCGGAGGCGACGGCGAGCGGCCCGAACCGCCCCTCGGCGACGGCCTCGCGGACCGTCCGGACGACCGGCTTGTACCGCCGCTGGAAGACGCCGCCGAGTCGGATCCCCGCCTCGTCGGCCGCGTCGATCATCCGGTCGATCCGTTCGGTCGTGATCTCCAGAGGCTTCTCGCAGAACACGTCGACGCCGCGGTCGGCGGCCGCCAGCGCCGGGTCGAGGTGCGCGCCGCTGGGCGTGCAGATGTCGAGCACGTCGGGTTCGACGGCGTCGAGCATCCCGGGCACGTCGAGGAACGGGTCGCAGCCGTGCTCGTCGGCGAACGACCGGACCCGGGACTCCTCGCGGCCGGCGCAGGCGACGACGGCGGCGTCGTCCAGCTGTTCGTAGGCGCGCATGTGGGTGCCGGCGGCGTTCCCGACGCCGGCGACGGCGATTCGGTGGGTAGTCATTGCCGGACCGACGACGAACGGCGGGAAAAAGGCGCGGGTCGGCGGGTCCGGGGATCTCCCGGACCGGCGCCGTCCGGTCGCGGGCGACTCAGCCGAGGTCGGCGGGGTCGCCGGCGTCGAGGCGGACGGTGGCGGTCGTCCCGTCCGGTCCGGTGTCGAAGTCGAGTTCGCCGCCGGAGCGCTCGACGACCCACGAGACCAGCCAGAGGCCGACGCCGGTGCCGTGTTTCAGCGGCGTCTCCTCGCGGTCGGCGAGCACGTCCAGTTCCGCCTGGGAGATGCCGGGGCCGTCGTCGGCGATCCGGAGTTCGACGGTCCCCTCGCCGTCGTCGGTCGCCGTGATCGTCACCGACGGCGCCGCGTCCTGGGTGACGGCGTCCGGTCGAGCCTGCGAATCGGGGCTCTCGGAACCGTGTTCCGCGGCGTCTTCGGGGGCATCAGCGCCCGAAGGGTCGACGGAGCTTGCTCCGTCGGTGTCCTCGCGAGCATGCGATCGAGGGTTCGTCGAGCCGTGCTCAACGGCGTCGGCCCCCAGCCGACGGCTCGTGGAACTGTGTTCCACGGCGTTCTCGACGAGGTTCTCGACGGCGTAGGGGAGCGCGCGGTGGGCCCGCACCGGCACCTGCTCGGTGATGCGCACGTCGTACTCGGCGTCGCCGTTGGCGGCCGCGACGTTGGCGACACAGCGGTTGACCACCGAGCGGAGGTCGAGCGTGACCCGGCCCTCGTCGCTGTCGATGACGCGTTCGATGGCGCGGGCCTTCTCGGTCGTCTCGACGAGTTGCTCGCTGCGCTCGACGATGGTCTCGGCCATCCGCCGCTGCTCGCCCTCGGTCCGCTCGGCCAGCACCTCCGCCTGCCCGCGGACGACGGTCAGGCCGGTGCGCACGTCGTGTCTGAGCACGCGCGTCAGCACCTGCTTGAGCAGGTCGAGCTCGCTCTCGCGGCGCTCGCGGGCGGTCACCTCGTGGAGGATTCCCACGGAGCCGTCGGCGTCGTCGGCCGCGTCGAGCCCGGCGACGGTGGCCTCGAACTGCCGGACCTCGCCCGCCGCGGTCTCGAGGTCGAACTCGCAGGTCCCGCTCGCGCCGCTCGCGGTCGCGCGGTCGAGCGCGTCGCGGATCCGCTCGGTGGCCGTCCCGGGCAGCAGTTCGGAGAGCGGGGTGCCCTCGAGCGCCGCGCGGTCGGCGTCGAACAGCTCCACGAGCGCGTCGTTGCAGATCTCGACGCGGCCGTCGGCGTCGAGGACGTACATCGGGTCGCCGGCGCTCTCGACGAGCCGGCGGTACTGTTCGAGCCGGCGCTCGCGGTCGCGGCGGTCGGTCACGTCGCGGGCGACGTTGACCAGCCCCTCGTAGCCGTCCTCGCCGTCGCGGACCGAGAAGTGGACGGCCAGGGTCCGCTCCTCGCCGTCGGCCGTCTCGAAGGTCATGTCGATGACGGCGCTGTCGCGGTCGTCCCGACGGAGCTGCTGGAGCGTCCGCTGGCCCGATTGGAGTTCCCCCTCGGCCATGTAGGCCGCCGTGTGCTCGCCGACCATGTCGTCGTAGCCCAGCAGGTCGGCGAACGACTCGTTGTGGTACTCGACGCGGCCGTTGGCGTCGACGACGGAGATGCCGTCCTGGACGTGACGGTCGAGCAGGTTCAGCAGCTCCAGCCGGGCGTTCGACCGCGTCGACCAGGTCACGTCCTCGACGACGACCAGCCGGAGCGGCCCGACCGTCTCGGGGAACTCGTGTTCCGTGTAGCGAAAGCGAGCCTCCCCGCTCGCGGTCGGGACGGCGAACTCCGTCGGCTCGTCGGGCACGTCGGGGCCGCGGATCGTCCGGATGGCGTCGGGGTCCTGCGAGAGCGCGGCGGTGAGCTGCCGGTAGAAGTTCGGCGTCTCGGGGACGGCGGCGGTGACTTCGCGGTGTTCGAAGTACTCGTCCAGCGGCGTCGCCTCCCAGATGACCGTGCCGTCCTCGTAGACGAGAAAGGAGGTCGACGACCGGGCGTCCGGGTCGGTCCGCTCGAACGCGCGGGCGAACCGGGAGGCGGCGTCGGGCGTCCGGGCCGCCCGCAGCAGCTTCTCGACGACGAAGTCCAGCCCCTCCTCGGCGGTCCACTTCTCGACGAGCGTGTCGACCGCGTCGAACACCGCCGGGTCCACGTCCCCCGGGTCGACGTGCGTGTAGAGGGCGACCGCAGCGTCGGCCGCGTCGGCCGCCTCGACGAGGTCCGCCACGTCCGCCGGCGCGTCCGGTTCGACCACGAACACGTCCGCGTCACCGGCCTCGATCCGTTCGCGAGCGGGCTCGGGGTCGCTCGCCCCCTCGTAGTCGACCCCGTCGGCCTCGCCGGTCTCCGCGTCCAGCCGCGAGAGCACCGTCTCGTCGGGGTCGTAGTGGACGACCCGGACGACCGGCCCGTCGTCCTCGCCGCCGTCCTCACCCGTGTCCGCGCCGTCCCCGTCGGTGGGGTCGTCGGGGTCGGACGCCGTCATCTCTCCGACCCCCGCGGTTCCCGCCGTCGAACTCCCCTGACAACCCGTGTCATCGACCGTGGTGCCGGACGTGCAGTCTCCACCAACTTAAGTCTCCCGCGGCGGCGGGCGGCTGACCGCCGGACGGCGGGCGGAAACGCGGCGGAGGGTGGTCGGGCCGACCCGGACCGACCGCGGCGTCCGTGCGTTTCCCGCCCCGTCGTGGCGTCCGTGCGTCCCCCGTGCCCGTCGTGGCATCCGTGCGTTCATAGGCGAGGACGACACAGGGATCGACGATGGCCGACGACCGGGCCGCGAGCGACGGCGGGGGGGACGCCGGGAGGAGTGTCGACGCCGCGAGCGGGTCCGCCGCCGGGAGCGGCGACGAGTCGGAAGACGGCGGCGCCCCGGACAGTGCCGGTCCCGAGGAGTGGTCGACGGGCGACCCCGCCGAGACCTGGCGGGAGGTGTTCGGCTTCGCCGAGCCCTACGAGAGCCAGACGGACGCGATCGAGACGGCGATCGAGGTGGGCCAGCGGGGCGGCTACTTCGCGATGGAGGGGCCCTGCGGCACCGGCAAGACGATGGCCGCGCTGACCGCGGGCGCGACGCTCGTCCGGACGACCCGCAAGTACGACCGCGTGCTGGTCGTCACGCCGGTCAAACAGCAGCGGCTCCAGTTCGTCGAGGACCTGCGGACGATGAACGCCCGCCTCGCCGCCGACCCCGACCGGCCCGACCCGCTGGACGGCGTCGCCCTCGTCGGGAAGCGCGACCTCTGTCCCTACGGCCGGGAGGGCGCGTTCCCCGACGACGCCTCGACCCACGACCGCTGCGAGGACCTCCGGGAGACCACCGCGGACCTCGTCGAGGCCGACCGCCGGTCGGGCGACGAACCAGCCGCCGACGCCGCGCTCGCCGCCGATCCCGAGGACGTGTGGTGGGACCCGAGCCTCGCGAGCGACCTCGTCCGGGAGGCCCGCATGGACGCCGACACCTACCGCACGTTCGACAGCGCGCTGGAGACGGCGGGCGCCGAGTCGCCCTACCCGCGGAGCCAGCCCAGCGCGCCCGAGTCGATGACCGCCGGCGACGACGAGCCGCTGTACTGCCCCTTCGAGGCGGACTGGTTCGCCCGCAACAAGGGCTCGCCCGTCGACTTCTCGGTGGGGGAGTCGCGAGTCGTGACGGCCGACGACTACCTGCCCGCCAGCGTCGAGCGGGGGACCTGTCCCCACCGGGCGATGGGCGTCATGCTCGAACACGCCGACGTGATAGTCGGCAACTACAACCACGTCTTCGACCCCGGATCGCGCCCGCTCGTCTCCGCGGCGCTGGACTCCTCGACCTTCCTCGTCGTCGACGAGGCCCACCGGCTGGAGGAGCGGGTCCGCGACCTGCTCTCCGACCGCGTGGGCCGCTCGACGATCAAGCGGGCGCGCAACGACTGCAACCACCTCCTCTCGCGGGCGCGGGAGAGCCGGGACAGGAAACAGCAGGTCCGGGACCGCCTCGCGAGCCACGACGTGCCCCTGTCGGCACTCGACCAGGCGAGGGAGTTCTACGACGACCTGCTGGGGTGGCTCGACGAGCGCGTCGAGCGCTACCTCGACGAGGAGGTCGAGCGGGACTGGCGCGTCGGCGACCCGACGGAGAGCGTCCCCGAGCGGGACGTGGAGGTGCCGCTGCGGGACCCCGAGGAGCCCGAACCGGACGAACTCACCCGCTGGGCCGAGCGGCAGGGTTACGACGGCGAGGTGTGGCGGACCCTGGCGACCGTCGGCGCCGCCGTCGAGGACGCCATCGACGGCCTCGGGCTGGCTCGCCAGCCGGTCTGCGCCGCCGTCGGCGCCGTGATGGGCCACTGGTGGGAGCGGGGCCACGACCGCTACCTCCGGGAGATCGAACTGGAGTACGCCCCGAAGACGGGGCAGGCCGCCGACGCCGTAGACAGGGACTACCAGCGCGTCTACACGCCCGGGCTGGTCCTGTTCGACTGCATGCCCGCCGAGTCGCTGAAGGAGATCTTCGACTCGCTGGGCGGGGGCGTGCTGATGAGCGCCACGCTCTCGCCGCTCGACGTGTTCACCGAGGTCTCTGGCCTCGAATCACTGCGCGAGGGCGACCCGAACCCCGGCCCGACGCCGGACGACGGCGACCACGGGCGGCCGGTCGAGGCGAAGAGCTACCCGCTGCGGTTCCCGGAGGAGAACCGCGCGAGCTGGACGGTCGACGCCGAGCCGTTCACCGCCCGGAACCGCGGGAACCCGGCGGAGATGGAGCCGCTGGGCGACGGCTGGAACCGCACCCGCGACGAGTACGCCCACGTCCTCCGGTCGGTCGCCCGCTCGCCGGGGAACGTCCTCGTCGCGATGCCCAACTACCGGGAGGCCGAGTGGGCCGGCGCCTACCTCGACGGCGCCGTCGACAAACCCGTCCTCGTCGACGAGAGTTCGAGCAACGAGGCCACCGAACAGTTGAAGGCCGAGTTCTTCCGCGGCGGCGGGAAGGTGCTGGTCACGAGCACCCGCGGGACGCTCACCGAGGGCGTCGACTACGACGGCGAGAAGCTGGCGGCGGCGCTGGTGATCGGCGTCCCCCTCGTCAACGTCGGCTCGCCCCGCGTGCGGGCGGTCCAGCGGGCATACGCCGACGAGTTCGGCGAGGACAACGCCTTCGCGTACGCGCTGACGGTCCCGGCGGTCCGGCGGGCCCGCCAGGCCATCGGCCGCGTCATCCGCGGGACCGACGAGGTGGGCGTCCGCGTGTTCGCCGACCGCCGGTACACGGCGGGCGCCCCCCGCTCGGTCCACGAGTACCTCTCGCCGGCCGAGCGCGAGGAGTTCGTCCGCATGACCGCGGAGTTCCTCGACGGCCAGCTCGACCGGTTCTGGGAAGATCGGTCGCAGTGACCCGCGGTCGTCGTGACCGCCCTCGACACCCGTCGGATCGCCGTCTCGTCGGTACCGGTCGGCTCGCCGTCTAGCGGTCGCCGCGTTGTATCAGTCGTATTACTGGTAGCGCGGTGGTACCCGTCAGAAGCGGTGCCTTGCCGAGCCGGGAGGGGGAGTTAATCGGTCTATACCGCCGTCGACGGCCGGAAAGCATATGGCGGATGATTACAGTTACTCAAGGGATGCCAGAGTGTCAGAACTGTGGGTCGTTCGTGACAGAGGCGTACGTGCGCGTATTCACGCCCGACGGTCACACCGGCCCCCGCGTCTGTCCGTTCTGCGAAGACAAACTCCGCGACGGTGCCGAGGTGCGCGAGGCTCGGTCGTCGCGGTCATAGGCATCGCGCCTGTCCACCGCTCGTGCCGGCCGTCCGGGGGGACGGTCGATCGATCGCCGTTCGTGGGGTGTGGCCGCCGCTCGACAGCCGCCGCACTCGTCTGCGCGTTCCGGGTGACCGCACTCGACGGCAGACGTCGAACGCTCTCGGCGCGCTCGCTCACAGTGACTGTGACCGCAGGGGACAGCAAGCGGTGAACGCCCTCGGCCCGCTCGCGGTCGCTGAGCGACATTCCCTCGCGGCCTACGGCCGCTTCGGGTAGGGGTCGCTCAGGCGACTACACGAGCGCGAGCGCGCCTCGCCCGTTCAGTCCGCCAGGACCGCGACCGCAACAGCACCACGACCGCACCCACACCGCAGCGGGCCTCACACCTCCCCAGCCTCTTGCGCTCCTCGCAGGCTGCGGTGCTCATCCCTCGCACGGCTACGGTCGCGCGCATGAACGCGCGCTCTAGCGCGCGCCGACCGCACCCGCTCACCCAGTGACGACCGTCGCAACTGCGGGAGCGTCCGAGCGCGAGCGGCGGTCCGACGGATACATCCGCCCGCCGGCTTCAGGTGGAGGCATGAGCGAGATCGACGTGGAGGCGGTCGAGGACATCGACGAGGAGGCGGTCCCGACGGGGGTCGACGCGCCGGAGTACGTCCTCTACGGGGGCAAGGGCGGCGTCGGGAAGACGACGATGGCCGCCGCGACGGCGCTGGCCAGCGCCCGCGACGGCACCGCGACGCTCGTCGTCTCCACCGACCCGGCCCACTCGCTGTCGGACACCCTCGAAACCGAGATCCCGGCCGAGCCGGCCCAGATCCGGGAGGACGTGCCACTCTACGCGGCGGAGATCGACCCCGAGGCCGCGCTGGAGGACGGTCCCTTCGCGGAGGGCGGCGGCGGGATGGGCGGCGCCGGTGGGGCGCTCGGCGGCCTGGGCGAGGTGCTCGGCGGTGCGGGCGAGGAGATGGTCGACCCGCTGGGCGGGTCGATGCCCGGCGCCGACGAGGCCGCCGCCATCAGGCTGCTCATCCGCTACATGGACGACCCGCGGTTCGACCGCGTCGTCGTCGACACCGCCCCGACCGGCCACACGCTGCGGCTGCTCGAACTCCCGGACGTGATGGACTCGATGCTCGGGAAAGTGCTCGCCATGCGCGAGCGGATGGGCGGGATGATGGAGAACCTCGGCGGGATGTTCGGCGGCGACGACGAGGAGGTCGACCCCGAGGAGGGGCTGGACGACCTGCGGGTGCTCTCCGTCCGCATCGAGCAACTGCGGGACGTGCTGCAGGACCCCGCACAGACGGACTTCCGCGTCGTGATGGTGCCCGAGGAGCTGTCGGTGCTCGAATCCGAGCGGCTGCTCGGCCGGCTCGACGAGTTCGACGTGCCCGTCGGGACGGTCGTCGTCAACCGGGTGATGCAGGATCTCGCGGACGTGGCCGACGTGGACGCCGACTGGTTCGTCTCCCCGGATCTGGAGGACTGCGAGTTCTGCCAGCGCCGCTGGGACGTGCAACGGGACGCGCTCGCGCGCTCCCAGGAGGTCTTCCGGGGCCACGACGTGCGCCGCGTCCCGCTGTTCGCCGAGGAGGTCCAGGGCGAGCGGACGCTGCGGGTCGTCGCCGCGTGTCTGGAGGAGTGACCGCGCAGCGTCAGGCTCGATACACGTCCGTACTGCGCTCGTACTCCATCGTCTCGGCGACGGCGGCCGCGACGCCCACGCCCCACTCGCGCTCGACCAGCCACAGCGCGGCGTCGATGCCGGCCGTGATGCCGCCGGCGGTCACGACGTCGCCGTCGTCGACGACGCGGGCGTCGACCACCTCGGCGTCGGTCCCGCGTAACTCGTCGAGGGCGCTCCGGTGGGTGACCGCGGGTCGGCCGTCGAGTAGCCCGGCGGCCGACAGGACCATCGCGCCGGTGCAGACCGAGAGGAGGGTCGTCCCGCCCTCGTGGAGCGTCCGCAGCGCGTCGAGGATTCGTTCGTCGCGGGCGAGCGCCCGGGCACCTCGCTCGTCGCCGTCGTTCCAGCCGCCGCCGGGGACGACCAGGTAGTCCAGGTCCGCGTCGGGCGAGAGGACGCCGTCCGGTTCGATCCGGAGGTCGTAGGCGGCGGCGACGCGGTCGGTCTCGGCGGTCGCGAGCAACTCGACCGTCCAGTCGGCGCCCGCGGCTCGCGCCTGCTGGAACACCTCGTAGGGGCCGACGGCGTCGAGTTCCTCGAACCCCTCGAAGGCGAGGATTCCCAGGGAATCGGTCATCACCGACGATTCCCGCGAACGGGACGAAAAGCTACCGGCCGTGTGACCGCCGGTAGTCCCCTGGCGGTCGGGTCGTCCACGCGCTTCAGGACAGCACCCACCGCACCAGCCGGTAGCCGGCGTCGCGCCACCGGTCGGGGAGGTGCCGCGTCGCGATCATCGCGGTCGCGAGCGTGCCGACGGGGTAGCGGGCGTCGGGGTCGGAGGCGCAGGCCGCGTCGGCGATCACCGCCGCCACCTCCGAGGGGTGGACGCCGAAGTCGTTCCCGCTGGCGAGGACATCCGTGTCCTCGAAGAGGGCGTACAGGTCGCCGTAGCCCGCCGAGCGGTCGAGGCGGTCGACCTCGTCGTCGGCGCGGTCGCCGAACTGGGTGGCGACGGGGCCGGGTTCGACCAGCACCACGTCGACCCCCTTGTCGTCGACCTCCTGGCGGAGCGCGTCGCTCATCGCCTCCAGGGCGAACTTCGACCCGCTGTAGGCGCCAGAGCCGGCGGTGGCGATCCGCCCCTGGACGCTGGAGACGTTGACGACCGTCCCCGTCCCCCGCTCGCGCATGTTCGGGAGCACGGCCCTCGTGAGCCGCTGGGGCCCGTAGACGTTCACGTCGAACTGGTCGTGCAGCGCGTCGACGGGCACGTCCTCCACCGGGCCGTACTGAGCGTAGCCCGCGTTGTTGACCAGGCAGTCGATGCGCCCCGTCTCCTCGAGGATCCGGTCGACGACCCGCTCGACGTCGGCGTCGCTCGTCACGTCGAGTTCGGCCGTCTCGCACCCCGCTTCCGCGAGGTCGGCCACGTCGTCGGTGTCCCGGGCCGTCGCGTACACCGTCCACTCCCGCCGCAGGAAGTCGACGGCGGTCGCCCGCCCGATCCCCGACGAGCAACCGGTTATCAGCGCCGTCTTCGTCATGTCCCCGACGACGAACGCCCACCAGTTAAGTCTCGGCGCTCCGACGCGACGGGAACCGGTCCGGACGACACGGCGAGTGCAGTGCGGACGACACGACCAGTGCGGTGCGGTCGGCGCGCGCTGTCGTCTCGGGATCGCTTGCGATTCCGATGGGTCGTCAGCGCTTGCTCTGCCGTTGGCGGCCTCCGTGCCGCGACAACATCGCGCGAGGTCTTCGGGAGCGTGCGACCGAAGGCTCGTCAGAGCGTGCTCCGACGGTGGATGAGCCATCGCAGGCCGCAGGCCGAGAAGCGCAATCGGCTGGGGAGGCTCGTGGCCGTCTGCGGTGCTGTGTGAGGCGGTCCCTGGTGGACTGAACGGGCGAGGTGTGCTCGCGTCCAGTTTAGTCGTCTGAGCGACCCTTATCCGAAGCGGCCCCGGCCGCGAGGATATGTCGCTTGGTTCGAGAGAGCGAAGCTCTCTCGTCATCCCGAAAATCTCCGGTTTTCGGAGACAGCGACCGCGAGCGCGCCGAGGGCGTTCAGCGCCTGCTGTCTCCTGCGATCGAGTCGAGTGCGGGAGACGACAGCTAGTCCCCGCCCTCGCGGCCGTGGGCGAACTCCTGTTCGACGGTGGTCCCGCTGAAGTACGCGGCGAACCGGACGCCCGCGAGGCTCACGAGGACGCCGGCGAGGATGAACAGCGCGAGCCTGGTCCCGGGGGGTTCGAGCGTGGCGCCCTCGAAGGCGACGGGGCCGGCCTCGAACGCCCGGACGCGGAACGGCTCGAACACGTCGGCGAGTTCGAGGAAGTACGCGGAGAACCCGCGGACGACGAGGCCGACGGCGACGGCGCCGAACGGGAGGTTGAGGTAGGCGCTGCGGACCCCCTCGCGGCGGATGAGTTCGTCGAGCAGGCGGCCGGTGCTGGCGGCCAGCGCGGCGCCGGTCAGCCAGGGGATGGCGTCGAAGGCGAAGCGGCTGGCGAGGATGAGCGTGCCCTCCGAGCCGAGCTCGGAGACGCTGATGGCGCCGGCGAACACGCCAACCAGCGAGAGGCCGGCGGCGACGACGTAGGTGACCAGGGCGACCTGGCCCGAGTAGAGCGCCTGCTGGACCTGGCCGGGCAGGGCGGCGAGGTAGGCGTCGATGCCCAGGCCCTTGTAGAGGAGAAAGAGGCCGACGACGGCGACGATGGCGCCGGTGGCGACGGCGGGGGTGGCCGCCCACCAGAGGACCGGGTAGGCGATGAGCGCGACGCCGATGGGGACGAGGACGGTCTTGCGCAGTTCCTCGTCGGCGAGGAACTGCTTGAGCAGGTAGTAGGTCGACTCGATGTCACGGGCCTGGCGGACGACGACGCGGTCGACGGCGTCGACGGTGAGCCGCGACTCGACGATGGGGACGAGCCGCTCGTCCTCGGCGCTGTCGACGACGACCACGGCCGAGTCGGGGCCGTGGTCGTCGATGAGCCGTTCGACCTGGCGGGCGATGGCGCGGTCGGCGCCGACGGTGTCGTCGGTCCCTGCCAGCACCGCGACGAGCGTCTCCTCGCCGCCGTCGGACAGGTCGCGGGAGACGCGGAGCGCTTCGAGAAGACAGTTCACCTGGCTGTCCTCCGGGTCCTCGACCCCCACGTCGACGACGAGCGACTCGACGGCGTCCCGACCCACGACCGGCGGGTCCGTCCCGGCCACGAGGTCGCCCGCGCGGTCGATACAGACGACCAGGGTTGTCACGGATCGACGGAGGCGACGCCGGAATAAAAATCCTCGCGACCGTTTCCGACGGCGCGACCGCCGGAATCGCCCGAACGCGGCGCTACTCGCCGTCGGGCGCGTCGAACCCGACGGCGTCGGCGTCGGCGACGGCCCGCTCGGCCGCGGCGTCGAGGTCGAACTCCCGGACCACCTCACCGCCGCGGACGAGCGGTTCGAGCAGCGCCTCGCCGTCGGCGGGCGCGTCGGCGTCGGCCAGCTGGACGTGGTGGCCGCCGTCGTCGGTGCGGTACACTTCCTTCGTCCCGGTGAGCTTCCCGCGCTTGGCGGCGAGTTCGCCGTCCACCTCGACGATGTCGAGCGCGAAGTCCGTCGGGTCGGCGTTGCTGACGTGGCTGCCGACGCCGAAGCCCGCGACGTGCTCGCGCAACTCGCGCAGCTGTCGGGGGCCGAGCCCGCCGCTGACGAAGATGCCCACGTCCTCGAACCCCTCGGCGTCGAGCGTCCAGCGCACCTCCCGGACGATGTGCTCGAAGTCGCCCCGCCGCGAGGAGGTGGTGTCGAGCCGCACCGAGTCGAGCGCGTCGACGGCCTCGGCGGCCCGCACCGCCTCGTCGACCTCGTCGCTGTAGGTGTCGACCAGGGCGACCCGGGGTACGTCCGGCCCCACGGCCTCGTCGAAGGCCCGCCAGGCGGCCTCCTGCTCGCCGCGGCCGAAGCAGATGAGCAACGCGTGGGGCATCGTCCCGCCGGCCTCGCGGCCGATCACCTCGCCCGCGGCGACGTTCGAGAAGCCGTCGAGCCCCCCGAGTAGCGCCGACCGCTCGACCATCGCGCCGATCGAGGGGTGGACGTGTCGCGAGCCGAAGCTCAGAACGGTCGAGTCGGGCGCGGCGCGGCGGGCCTCCAGCGCCGCGGTCGCGACGCCGGTCGCGTGCGAGAGAAAGCCCAGCAGCGCGGTCTCCAGCCGGCAGAACTCCAGGTACGGGCCCTCGATGCGCATGACTGGTCCGCCGTCGAACAGGCGGCCCTCGCGGATCGCGTCCACGTCCACGTCGCGGCCCTCGAAGAGTTGGGCGGCGTCCTTGACGCCGGCGAGCAGCTCCCACCCGCCGGTGGGGAACTGGTCGGCGGTCACCTCGGCGACGACGCGCGGGTTTCGGTCGGCGTGTTCCAGCGTCTCGACCGTCCGGTCGAAGTAGGCGTCCGTGGCCCGCCCCTCCCTGATGGCCTCCGGGGGGACGATGTCGAAGCCCGACTCGTCGGTCATGGAGTGGACTTCCGGGGCGAGCGCCAAAAACTGTCCGCGTTCGCTTCGCCCGGGGACCGGACCGGGACCGGGCCACGTGTCGACTGCGGATCGAGAGTCGCCGCCGGCCGTCGACCGAGCGGTCGCCCGCCAACCGGTGACCGAGCGGCCGCCCCCGGGCTATCCGGACCGGGAGTGGACGGCGTCGAGCCCGTCGACGGTGGGCGCGTTGACGATCCGAACCGTGTCACCCGACCGGACCGCGCGGAAGGCGTCGGCGAACTCGCCGTCGGGGACGACGTAGACGTTCCCGCGGGGGTTGCGGGCGTCGTGGCTGTCGAGCACGTCGAGATACGCCTCGTGGAACTGCCGGGCGTCGCGCTCGGAGTCCCAGGCGGTCTCCCAGACGTAGCCGCCCGCGGTCCCGTTGGTGTAGGGGACGACGCTGTCGCCGCCCCAGCCCGCGGAGGGCTCGGACTCGTAGCCGTAGCGGTTCTCCGGGTCGACGACGTCGTTGTGGACGAACATGGCGTAGATGGACGCCTCGCCGACCGTGTCGGCGACGGGGTCGACGTCGAAGCGGCGCCACTCGCCGTTCGAGCGGTCGGGGACGGTCACCTCGACGGGGTCCTCGTCGGGGTAGAGCTGCGGGTGGATGAGCTGTTCGGTGCTCTCCGGGCGGGCGTCGTAGAGCTGGTTGACGCCGTCCCAGCCGCTCTGGGCGCGCACCTGGTCGACGAACTGCGAGCCCGCGGCGTAGGGCGTGTAGATGGTCAGGAACAGCCCGCGGTTGTAGTCGGCTCCCGCGGACCCGCCGCCGCCGTCGCCGCTGTCGGGCGGGGGGATGCAGCGCCACTCGCCCTCGCAGCGGTTCTCGTAGAGGATGTCGACGTAGCGGGCGTCGCCCTCGGTGATACCGCGGTTGGCGAGTTGCTGGTCCTGGGTCTCCCCGTCGGCGTCGAGGCCGAAGTGCTGGTCCTGCAGCGCGTGGACGAGTTCGTGGGCCAGCGTCGTCCGGTCGATGGTCGGCGTCTCGGAGTCGCTGACGAGGACGATGGCGTCCCGGCCGGGCGAGTAGTAGCCCTGGACGGTCTGACCCAGGGTGTCGTCGGAGCTGTTGGAGTACGACGACGACTCGCCGACGACGAAGATCGACTCCCAGACCTGGTCGTTCCACCGGGAGTACGTCGCGTTGCCGCCCCCGCCGCTCCGGTTGGCGAGGTACTGCTCGCGGCTGATGACGTCGACCGGGACCGTCGAGTTGAACTCCAGCTCGCGGATCCGCTCGACGCGGGCCATCGTGCGCGCGACGACGGCCTCGCGCTCGGTGGCGTTGTAGCCGTCGCTCGCGGTCACGTTCACCGGGTCGTCGTACCAGTAGCCGTTCTCCCAGCCGAGGCGGTCGCTGGCGGGGTCGCCCTCGGGGTGGCCGCCAGACTCCAGGGCGGTACAGCCCGCGAGCAACGCGAGGACGGCCACCGCGGCGACGGCGACGCGCAGGCGGCGCGAGCCGGGTCCCTGCCGGTCCATCGACGGGGCTCACTCCCTCCGGCCCGCGAGAAGGCCGGCGAGCGCGAGCGCGACGAGCGCGCCGGCGAGCCCGAAGCCCGGCCCCCCGGACGCGGTGGTCTCGGCGGGCGCGTCGGTCGCCTCGCCGTCGCTGCCGTCGTCACCGCCGTCGCCCGCATCGCCGTCGGCCGGGAGCGGCGTCTCGGTCGCCGTGTCGGTCCCCTCGTCGCCGGGCTCGCCGGTCGCGGTGTCGGTCGGCGTCTCCCCGTCGTCGGGTTCGTCGGTCGCCGTGTCGGTCGCGGTCTCCCCGTCACCGGGTTCGTCGGTCGCCGTGTCGGTCGGCGTCTCCGTCTCGCCACCGCTGTCGTCGGGGGCGGCGCCGGCGCGGACCTCGCTCAGCTCCTCGACGCTGGGGGCGTTGACGAGCGTCACGGTCGTCCCGGTGTGGTTGACGTAGAAGGCGTCGGCGTAGGGGCCCTCGGGGATCCGGTAGGTGTTCGCGCTGTCGTCGACGGGCTCGGCGCCGTAGTAGTCGAGCAGCATCGAGTACCCCTGGACGAACTCGGCCGCGTCGCCCTCGGAGTCCCAGACGGTCTTCCAGACGTAGCCCGTCTCGTTGGTCTCGGCGGAGTCGTCGGTGACGTAGGGGTAGAGTCGGTCGCCGTCCCAGCCGTCGGTGTACCGCGTCGTGTAGTTGAACGGGTCGTACGTGCTGAGCGACCCGGCGGCCGTGTAGTTGAAGAACGAGCGGACGCCGACGACGGGCGACGCCTCGCCGCCGGAGGCGTAGGTCGGGTAGAACAGCATCGTCGCGAGCCCGGCCTCACCGAACTGGGCGTAGTCGACGGTGCCGTTCTCCAGGTGGGGGACCGTCCAGGCCTCGCCGGACGTGTCGGTGAAGCTCACGTTCGTCGGCGGGTCCTCGCCGTACTTCTCGGGGTGGATCGTCTGCTCGGTGCTGGCCGGGGGGTTCTCGTAGACGGCGTTGACCCCCTCCCAGCCCTCCGCCCGGTAGATCCCCTCGACGAACTTCGGCCCGTCGCTGTAGGGCTGGTAGGTCACGAAGTAGATCCCGTAGTGGATCGAGGCCGCGCCCCCGCCGCCGGGCTGGGTCTGGGGCATCAGGCAGTCCCACTCGCTCGCACAGCGCTGGCTGTACAGCCGGTCGACGAGGTTGCCGTCGCCCTCGATGATGCCGTCCCTCGCGTTGTGGAGCTCGCGGGTGTACTGGTCGTACGCCGAGAGGTTGTAGCGCTGGTCCTGCAGCGCGTGGAACAGCTCCTGGGAGAGCGTGATCTCGTTCATCTTCGGCGCGGTGGCGTTCTCCGAGACGACGACGATCCGCTCCTCGCGCGGGCTGTAGTAGCCGCCGACGGTCGCGCCGGTGTTCCGCTCCTGGACGGAGATGGCGTCGGTGTCCTCGCCGACCATCAGCATCGCCTCCCACTTGACGTTCTGGTGCAGCGTGTTGTTCACGGTGTGGTTCCCGCCGGTGGCGTTGCCCGCCCGGAACTGCTCGCGGGAGACGACCCGGACGGGGACGGTCTCGTTGAACTCCAGCTCGCGGACCTGCTCGACGCGGGCCATCGAGCGGGCGACGACGGCGTCCAGCTCCGTCTCGTTGAGCCCGTCCGAGCGGTCCACGTCGATCGACTCGTTGTACCAGCAGCCGTTCTCCCAGCCCAGCGGGTCGCCGTCGGGGTTGTCCGGCGGCGACCCCTCCGAGAGGGGCGCGCAGGCGTCGTCGCTCTGGGCGCGGTCCGCGGTCGACGCGTTCGCGGTCGACGCGTCCGCGGTAGTGGGGGACCGGTCCGTCGTCGCTGCGTCGGCCGGGTCGGCGGCGCTCGCGGCGGGGACGGCGGCCACCGCGGACAGCACCACCAGCCCGGCGACGACTGCCGAGAGGGCGGAACGCATGACTACCGGAAGCATGGGGTGGCGGACATAAAAATCGCCCCACTGGCGGCGGACGCCGGCGCGCGGACCGACGGGCTTAATCGTCGGTGTCCGCTACCTCTCACCGGCAGAGGGAGCCCGGCCTCCGTGCCCCGGCCCGCGTCGACCTCGTCGGCGCGCCAGGGGCATGAGGAAAGTCCCCCCACCGTCCGGGCAGGTGACCGGGTGCAAACCCGGAGCGGGAGACCGCTGGCGCTGGAACAGAAACGAGACCCCTCTCCCCGACCGATGACGTGCGCGAACCCCGAGCGAGGCCTCGCCGAAGCGAGGGGGAGCTAACCCACAGAGGGTCGACGGGATCCGCGAGTCCATCGGACTCGCGGGCTCGTCGGGCGCTCCGCGTCCGACGGTGGAGAACGGATGGAACGGCGAATCCTCACCGGTGCAAGTCCGCGCGGCAAGGTAGCCCGGACGCAAGCGCGGACGCTCAGCCGAATGCCGGGCCGAACAGAAGGGGGCTTACTCCCCTCAGCCGTCTCGACTCGTCGAGCGACCGCGCTGTCCCATGATTTTCCCGCTCGCGTGTCCTCGCTCGCTGCGGGCACCACTCGCGGCAAAAACATGGGTAAAGGCCACGAGCGCTAGCGCTCGTGGTAGACCCGTGCCTCACTTCGTTCGGCGCGGATGCTCGGTACAGGCAGTAGCTGTTGCAGTGAACGGTTGCGGTGCGGTCGGCGCGTGCTGTCGAGCGTGCCCGCCGCCTGGCGGGCCGCTCGAAATAGCCGCGCGAGGGATTCGCGACTCGCGTGTCGCGAATCGGCTGGGGAGGTATGTGGCCGTCTGCGGTGCTGTGCGGGGCAGTCGCGGTGCCGTGCGGTCGCGGTCCCTGGTGGACTGAAAGGGCGAGGCGCGCTCGCGCTCGTGCAGTCGCCTGAGCGGGCCACTATCCGCGCGGGCGGTGCGGAGAGCGCGGATATCCCGCTTGGTTCGAGAGAGCGGAGCTCTCTCGTCATCCCGAAAATCTTCGATTTTCGGAGACAGCGACCGCGAGCGCGCCGAGGGCTTTCATCGCTCGCTGTCCTCTGCGGTCGAGTCGACTCGTAGCGAGCGCGCCGAGGGCTTTCAACGCTCACCGGCGAGTGCGGCCACCGCTGTTCGATTTCCTTCCACACCAAAACATTAGATCTCCAACTACCGCTAACAGCACTCCGCGCCGCGCTCGATCGCCCACTCGACCAGCGGCTCCAGTCGCTCGCCCAGTTCCTCGCCCTCGTTGCTGAGTTCGTACTCGACGCGCGGCGGGATCTCCGCGTAGCGTTCGCGCTCGACCAGCCCCGCCTCGACGAGTTCGTCCAGCCGCGTCGACAGCGTCGACGTGCTCGCCCCGGGGAGGTGGGCCTCGATCTCGCCGAACCGGACCGTCCCGTGGTTGGCGACGACGCAGACGATGTCCATCACGTACTTCCGGCCCAGCAGCGCCATCGGCTCCGCGAGCAGACAGTGACACGCCGGGTCCTCGCACGCACAGCCCTCCTCGCCCAGCGCTTCGGATTCGCCCATCTTGTTCGATGCTTTGGACTTGACAGCTTAATAACTTTGCTCTCGAAAGCGTAGACGCATGTGGCTCGAAGCAGGCGATTATGACAATAGCGGAGAGAATGGACCGGCCGCAGACGTGTCGCTCCCGGCGGACGTGGGCGAGGCGTTCGGACGGCTGTACGGGACCGACCCGCCGGCGACGGTCGGCGAGTGGACCGAGACGATGCGGGCGGTGGTCGAGGCCGAGCGCGGCCGGGCGCCGACCGTCGACGACCTCTGTGCGACCGCCGACGGCGACCACGCGTTCGTCGGCGAGGAGACGGAACAGGCGTACATCTGCGTGCTGGACCCGCTGGTCTACCCGTTCCTGACGGGTGAGGCCGGGACCGTCCGCTCGACGACGCCGGTGCGCGGGACGGAGGTCGCCTTCGAGATCGGCGAGGACGGCGTGGCCGTCTCCCACGACGACGCCGTCGTCTCGATCGGCGTGTCGACGGATCCCGACCGGGTCGACGATGCCCCAGTCGAGACGGTCTATCGGGAGGTCTGCGGCTACATCCAGACCTTCGAGGACCGGGCGGAGTACGAGCGGTGGACCGAGGGCGTCGACGCCGCGACGACGGCCGTCCCCGCGGCGGTCGGCGTGGCGGTCGCGCGGGCACTGGCCGGGACGCTGTTCGACGCCG
Organism: Halosimplex halophilum; assembly: GCF_004698125.1. NCBI lineage: Archaea > Methanobacteriati > Methanobacteriota > Halobacteria > Halobacteriales > Haloarculaceae > Halosimplex > Halosimplex halophilum. The sequence continues at coordinate 628,243 of NZ_SRHV01000005.1, read as the reverse complement.
ACCCGGACGGCCGAACCGGGGCGGCCGCTGTCGAGTGCGACTGCTGTTGAGCGGTGCCGCCACGGCGGAGAAACGGCGGAAGCGAGTCGCTCGCTCCTGTCCCGGGCTTCACCGTCCCGGGCCTCAGCGCTCGTCGCCGTTGGTGATGGTGGTGTGGGCGCCGATGAGCGCGCCGGCGAGGTCCAGGTCTTCGAGCGTGGTCTCGCGGTCGATGATCGACTCGCGGATGTCGCAGTCGCGCAGCGTCGCCCCGGGGAAGACGATGGAGTTGTCGAGGCTGGAGTCGACGACCTCGGCGTCGTCGAGGACGTGGACGTTCTCGCCGAGCGTCGAGTTCTCGACGGTGGCGCCGTCGGCGACGCGGTTGTCGCCGTCGAGGTAGTAGGCGACGGCCTCCAGGTAGCTGTCGGGCGTGCCGATGTCGAACCACGCCTCGTCGAACGTGTAGGCGTAGACCTCGTCGTTGTCGACGAGCCACTGGATGAACCAGCCGGGCTCGTCGGGGTTGTTGCCGTCTTCGAGGTACTCGTCGAAGCGGACCTGGTCGGCGGGGAAGAGATAGCAGGCGATGGAGACGAGCGTGCTCGCCGGGTCCGCGGGCTTCTCCTGGAAGTCGACGACCTCGTCGCCGTCCAGCGTGACGAGGCCGTACGACTTGGCCTTCTCGCGCGAGCCCACGTCGTAGGCCGCCAGCGTCGTCGCCTCGTTGGCCTCGTAGGCGTCGATGAAGTCGCTCACGTCGAAGCTGATGAGGTTGTCGCCGGCGATGACGAACAGATCGTCGTCAATGCCCTCGCGGTCGACCAGCTGGCCGAGCGCGCCGACGACGCCGAACTTCTCGTCCTCGCCGGTGGTGTCCTCGACGGACAGCCGCGGTTTCTCGTAGTCGCGGTCGGCGAGGAACTGCTCGAAGTCGTCGGCGAACCGCTCGTTCGTGCTGACGTACACGTCGTCGATCCGGGCGTCGGACTCCAGCTCCGAGAGCACCCGGTCGATGACGGTCGTCTCGCCGACCGGCAGCATCATCTTCGGCCGGTGGCGCGTGATCGGCCAGAGCCGCGTTGCGTAACCGCCCGCGAGTACGACTGCGTCCATACGACTCCCTGCACAGCGCCCCGTGAAGGCCTTTTTCATTGCAAGGACTGCCGACAGGTCGCGTCGCCGGCCGCGGGCGGGGAGTCACCACCGACTCCGGCGGCGGAACCGATTTGTGGGCGCTCGTCGTTGGTCCGGTATGCGCGAGGCCAGCCGGACGACCCGCCAGCGGATCGCCGACCGACTGCGGGAGGAACCGCTGCCCGCGAGCGCGCTCGCCCGCGAGTTCGACGTGCGGGCGGCCGACGCGCTCGACCACGTCGAACACATCTCCCAGTCACTGGAACCGACCGACGAGACGCTGCTCGTCGCGCCGCCGACCTGCGAGGACTGCGGCTTCGAGGAGTTCGACGACCTGGTCAACCGCCCGGCGCGCTGCCCGGAGTGCAAGAGCGAGGCCGTCGCCGAACCCTCGTTCGTCATCGAGTGACCCCGGTGGCGTCGGGTCCCGGTCGTGTCCCCGCCCGCTACAGAATGACGTTCGACGAGGACGACAGGTCGCCGTCGTCGCTCTCGACCGGCCCCTCACCGACGTACTCGTACTCGTCGTCGGCGAGGTAGACGCCGCCGCCGGCGACCCGCACCTCGACCTCGTTCAGGAAGGCGCCCTCGCAGGGGCCGTAGGTGCACTCGCCGGAGTCGGCGGCGAACAAGGCGCCGTGGTTGGCGCAGACCACCTCGCCGTCGCGGACCGGCGCGCCCGACCCCTTGTCGAGTTTGATGTGGGTCATGTGCTGGCAGTAGTTCAGCCAGCAGACGACCGCCTCGGCGGCGTCGTCCTCGCCGCCCAATTTCAGGAGGATGGCTTCTCGAACGTCGTCATCGTCGTCCTGCATGTCGTCGGGCATCGCGATCCCGTCGTCGTTGGTGGCGTCGTTCTGGACCTCGCCGCCGTCGGTCTCCGTCTCGGCATCGTCGACCGCCTCGGCCGCCCGTTCGTCGGCGGCGTCGGCCGTCCGCTCGTCGGATCGGAGGGCGGCGTCGCCGCTGGCGACGGCGTTCTCGTCCACCGACCGCACGCGAAAGAGGAAGGTGTCGTCCGTCGAGAGGTCGCTCACGTCGGCGATCCGCGTCCCGTCCATACCGTCGGGTAGGCCCGTCACCGCTTGAACGCACCGGTCGAGACAGCCCGTGGAGTCGTTCCTCCCGCGTTCGTCGTCGGTCGTGAACACCGATCGCTCTCGGTAGCAGTCGTCTTGACCGCAGTCGACCGTGAGCGCTGAAAGCCCTCGGCCCACTCGCTAGCTATCGTGTCTACCGCAGCTGACGGCAGGCGCTGAAAGCCCTCGCCGCGCTCGCGGTCGCTGAGCGACATATCCGCGCTCTCCGCACAGCCCGCGCGGATAGGGGTCGCTCAGACGACTGAACGAGCGCGAGCGCGCCTCGCCCTTTCAGTCCGCCAGGGACCGCGACCGCACGGCACGGACCGCGACCGCCCCGTACAGTACCGCAGACAGCCACGAGCCTCCCCAGCCGATTCGCTCTCTCGCTGCGCTCGCTCCTTCATCCCTCGCGCGATTCCGTCGCGGCACGGAGGCCGCGACAGCGCACGCCGACCGCGACCACTCATCGCAACCGCTCGCCGCAACCGCTCCCGCCTGTACGGAGCACTGTCCGTCGAGGGGGGGCACCGGGGCGGACAGCCGCCCGTGACGCCGAGCGAACGACCGAGGTAGCGGTCAGTTGCTCGGCGAGGAGTCGGAGGGGGTGCCGTCGTCGGCGTCGTCGGACGACCGGGGGTCACGCTCCTCGAAGCGGTTGTTCGCGAACTCGTCGGCGGGCACGTCCCCCTCGGACTGGGGGTCGGCGCCGACCGACCCGCCCATCGAGGCGTCGAGGGTGAGCCGCTCGCCGTGGAGCAGTTCCGGGAGGACGATCCGGACGGCCTCCAGGACGGCGACGAAGAGGATCGGCAGCAGGAAGAAGCCGTACCAGCCGAACAGGACGGGCCCGAGCAGGTAGGCGAACATGAGCATGATCCCGTCGAGGTGGCGGCCGGAGATGTACGGCTGGAGGAACGTCTGCGGGAGGAAATCCAGCGCGAGGAAGTAGACGACGGCGACGACGCCGACGAACGCGAGGGCGACCTCGCTCGACCGGACCGCCTGGAGGGCGAGCAGCGCGAGCACGGGAACGTAGACGATCTTCCCGACCACGAGCGGGATCAGGCTCGCGACGCCCGTCAGGAAGGCGAGCACGGCGACCATCGGGACGGCCAGCCCGGCCGGCGCGAGGAGGTTCGTCCCGAGGTAGACGACGCCCGCGACGACGGCCATGACCGCGACGAACAGGAGATTCCCGTGGAAGACCGACTCCAGGTCGGCGTCGACGGCCGTCGCGTACGCGTAGCCCACGGTGTTGCTCCCGCCGAACAGCTGCTCCAGCGCCGCGGCGATGTCGTCGTCGTACTTGAGGAGGAAGTATGCGAGGGTGACCGAGAGCGCGAGCAGCAGGGCGGTGCCCGCCACCGCGGAGACGAGGGTCCGACCGGTCCGGAGTACCGTCGTGGCCGTCTGCCGGGGGTTCGAGAGCGACTCGCCGGGGTCTTCGAGCGCGCTCGCGAGCGACTGGCGCTCGGCGCTCGGGACCTCGCCGAGGCCGACGTACTGGCCCAGCAGTGCGACGGGGTCGACGCTCCCGGCCACCAGCCCCTGGAGCGCGAGGAGGAGCTGGTAGCCGGCGTACAGCGAGAGCGCGATCACCGGCACGAGGACGACGAGGACGGTGAGCGCCGCGGCGATCCAGTCGGTGTCGACGACCGCGGCGACGCGGTCGTTGATCGGCCGGGTCGCGTAGTAGCCGAACACGCCGAGCACGACCAGCCCGACGAACTGCCAGGCGACGTAGGCCGCGGCGGCCGCGAGCAGGGCGACGAACAGCCACCAGCCGATCCGCGAGCGCTCGAAGCCCGGGTCGTCGAGGCCAGCCATCGCCCTCGTTTGTCCGTCGACGCCGAAGGCGCTGGTGCCGGAAACTGCGTGGTCCCGGCGCGAGCGCGGGAGCGAGCGCCGTTCCCCGGCGCGAACTCGCCGGAGGCGCGGGACGGAGCGCCCAGTATCGAACCGGATACTGTCAGGCAAGAGTTTTACGCGATGACAAACCAGTCGGTAGTATGCAAGCCGTCGTGCTGGCCGCCGGCGAGGGGACGCGGCTGCGTCCGCTGACCGAGGACAAACCCAAGGGAATGGTCGAGGTCGCGGGCAAGCCCATCCTCACGCACTGTTTCGAGCAACTGGTCGAACTGGGCGCCGACGAGCTGCTGGTCGTCGTCGGCTACAAGAAACAGGCGATCATCGAGCACTACGAGGACGAGTTCGAGGGCGTCCCGATCACCTACGCCCACCAGCGCGAGCAGGAGGGCCTGGCCCACGCGCTGCTCACCGTCGAGGACCACATCGACGACGACTTCATGCTGATGCTGGGCGACAACATCTTCCAGGCCAACCTCCAGGACGTGGTCAACCGCCAGGCCGAGTCCCGCGCCGACGCCGCCTTCCTCGTCGAGGAGGTTCCCTGGGAGGAAGCGAGTCGCTACGGGGTCTGTGACACCAACAAGTACGGCGAGATCACCGAGGTCGTCGAGAAACCCGACGATCCCCCCTCGAACCTCGTGATGACCGGCTTCTACACGTTCACCCCCGAGATCCTCCACGCCTGCCACCTCGTCCAGCCCTCCGACCGCGGCGAGTACGAGATCTCGGATGCGATCGACCTGCTCATCCACTCGGGCCGCACCATCGACGCCATCCGCATGGACGGCTGGCGCACCGACGTTGGCTACCCCGAGGACCGCGACAAAGCCGAACAGCGGCTCGAAGAGGCCGGCGTCGTCGACACCAGCGACGCCGACCAGGCCGACGCCACCGCGGAGTAAGCGCTCTGTCGGACGCTCCGGTTACTCGTCGAACGCACCGATCGCGTCGAGATATTCTCGGACGGAGACCAGAAACGACCGGTACCGTTCCAGATCTTCGAGTGCGTCGTACACCATATCGTCCTCGATGGCATCGCCGTACGTGTGCGCGAGCACGTTCCGGAACCTCGCCGCGGCGGCCATCTCGACGGCCAACTCCTCCGAGAGGACGCCGATGTCGCTCAGGGCCTGCATCGTCTCGGGATTGCTCTCGGGCGGGTGACCGCGTTCGTGGACGACGAGTACGGTCCCGATGTCGAGCGCGGCTTCGGTCGTCTTCACGAATCGGCGTTCGACGACATCTCTGGTGTCAGAATCGTTTCTGTACGTCTCGCGGTCGACTGTCCGGCGTTTCCGGGCGAGGACGCCCAGCGAGTCCTCGATGGTGTCGACGGCGTCGAGAATCCGCTGGAGACGGTCCGCGGGGAGCCCACCGCTCATGCGAGGTGTTCGTCGATCCGGCGAAGCGCGTCGTCGAACCGTTCGTGCGGTGAGCGCTCGTCCGGGTCGTCGCTCGCCAGCGCCGCACGCAGTGTCTCGACCCGCTCCTCGGACCCCACCAGAAGCACACCGGTATCGAAGACAGAGCGAGCGAGCGACGGCGACAGCGACCTGATATCGACGAGATCGACGTCGTCGGTTCCGAGCAACCCGCTCAGGTCCGCACTGAGACCGAAGAACGTCTCGTTGTACTCCGTGTCGCCCGGCTCGATGTCCTCGAACTCGACTGCGATATCGACATCGCTCCGGGCGTGAGCGCGCCCGGTCGCGTGAGAACCGAACAGGATCGCGACTCGTACCGGCGCCTCGTCGAGCCGCGACCGAAGCCGCTGGACCGGAACGGTAGACTCCCGATCGAGGTCCCCGATGCGCTTCATACGTGTATTTGACGCGTCGGCTCTATTTAATAACCGGGCCACCGGCGGTAGCTAAAGTACGGGTCGGTGGGACGGGCTTTCGGTACAGGTCCGCACCATGCCGATGACTTTTTCTCCCGTCGCGCGAGCGATACGATAATGCGAATCCTGGTCACCGGTGGGGCCGGCTTCATCGGCGGACACCTCGCCGAAACGTTCGCCGGCGACGGCCACGACGTGGTCGTGCTGGACAACTTCGACCCCTACTACGACACGCGGATCAAGGAGCACAACGTCGAAACAGCCCGCGAGGCCGCCGCCGAGAGCGACGGCAGCTACGAACTCGTCGAGGGCGACGTGCGGGACGCCGAGCTGGTCGACGACCTCGTCGCCGACGCCGAGTACGTCTACCACCAGGCCGCCCAGGCGGGCGTCCGCACCGACTACAGCCCCCGCAAGTACGACGAGGTCAACGTCGACGGGACGCTGAACGTGCTGGACGCCGCCCGCGACCACGGGGTCGAACGGCTGGTGTTCGCCAGCAGTTCGTCGGTGTACGGCAAGCCGCGCTATCTCCCCTACGACGAGGACCACCTCACGACGCCGATCAGCCCCTACGGCACCTCGAAGCTGGCCGGCGAGCGCTACGCGATGGTGTACGCCGAGCGCTACGGCGTCCCCGCGGTCGCGCTGCGGTATTTCACCGTCTACGGCCCGCGGATGCGCCCGAACATGGCCATCTCGAACTTCGTCTCGCGCTGCATGAACGGCGAGCCGCCGGTCATCTACGGCGACGGCTCCCAGACCCGCGACATGACCTACGTCGACGACATCCTCGCGGCCAACCGGACGCTGCTCGAGACCGACGCCGCCGACGGCGAGGTGATGAACGTCGGCAGCACCGACAACATCGACATCGAGACGCTCGCCGAGGAGATCCGCGACCAGCTGGCGCCCGAGCTCGACCTTGAGTACACCGACGCCTACGAGGTCGACGCCGACCACAGCCACGCCGACGTGTCGAAGGCCGGCGAGCTGATCGGCTACGAGCCGACCTACACCATCCGCGAGGGCGTCGAGGCGTTCGTCGAGTGGTACCGGGCGAACCGCGAGTGGTACGAACCGCTCGTCCGCAACTCCTGAGTCGACGGCGACCGCGCGGCCGCCCGGGGCGACCGGCTCGGCCGGACGGGTTCGACACCGCGCGCCCGGCGAGACCGGCGCCCGAACATGGTCGACCAGGCCACGCTCGCTGCGGGGACACGTAGCTTTATGACCGACAGCCGGGTACCAACGACCACCCGCACATGTGTTCCGTCACCGAACAGTCTGAGGTGGCGATACGACCCGGTGACAACGTCCTCGTCTGCTGCCCGTCGTTCACGGGCGACGAGCCGCGCGTCTGCCTGGACCTGCTGACGCCCGACGGATCGACCGACGTGTACGCGCTCTCGGTGCTGTTCACCAAGTCACCGGGCGAGTACGTCGACACCTGGCAGCGGCTCGCGGGCGCCTACCCGACCCGGATGCGGATCGTCACCGTCGACGCGAGCGCCCCCTCGAAGGGAAGTCAGGGGGGTGGCGCCGACGCGCCGGACGACCCCGGGGGAGAGGGGGACACCGACCGTGCGGTCGAGCGAGTCAACTCGCCGCACAACCTGACGCGCCTCGGGGTCAGGGTCACGGGCTGTCTCGACGAGTGGGACGACGCGCCCGAGACGGTCGCCGTCTGTTTCCAGTCGCTCACGACGCTGCTGCAGTACGTCGACGTCGACAACGCCGTCGGGTTCCTCGACGCGGTCACCGACCGCTGCGCGGCGACGGACGCCGTCGCCCACTACCACATCGACCCGAAAGCCCACGACGAGCAGACGATCGCGAAACTGAGCGCGGTGTTCGACACCGTCCTCGAGTTCGACGACGGGGAGTGGACGGCCCGGTAGACTCCCCCGCCCGTCGGCACTTGGCGCCACCCGCCCGTCAGCGCCCGGTGTCACCCTGCTTCAGCAGTCGGCGCCGCCCGGCGTCCGCGGGGCGAGCACGGCCAGCGACCGGGTCGACCCGCCGTGGTACACGCGGTGGGACCCCCGCTGCAGGTCGGCGAAGCGGTCGGCCGCGACGGTCGCGGGCGGCCGCGGGAAGAACTGCGCGCCGACCGTGGTCCAGGTGGACTTCGTGACGACCGGGCAGCCGGGCGGCGCCGCGCCGGGGTTGTGGACCCAGTCGTACAGCGGCGTCTCCGTCCCGTCGATCCGGGCGCCGTGGTAGCGGGTGATCCTGACGAGGTGGTTGTCGCTCGTCCACGGTCCGTCGACGTGGTCGTGGGCGAACGTCGAGGCGGCGAGCTCGCCGGTCGTCGTGACGCCCTTGTAGGGGTGCAGCGAGAGGCCGGCGAACGCGACCGGGATGCTGACCGCGACGGCGACGACGAGCCCGACCACGGCGACGGTCCGCAGGGTCTGTCGGTCGGGCGCGACCGACCGGAGGGCGACGGCACAGCCGACCGCCGCGACGGCGAGCACCGGGAGGTGCAGGAACCAGTGGGTGCGGACCGCCGTGTCGAGGTACGCCGGCGTCAGCGCGGCCGAGAGGGCGAACCCGACGAGTGCGAGCGGCCCGGCGGTGAGCGCGACCACCGCGGCGTTCGCGTCCGGCGCACGGCGGAGGAAGGGGGAGGCCCAGACGGCGACGAGCGTCGGCACGAGCAACGGGAGCGCGGGCAGGAGAGTCCCTCGCGCCGTCTCGGGCGTCCCCGGGAACACCGGGCCGAGGAGGTTGACGGCCAGCAGCGCGAACAGCGCGAGAAACGGGGTCGCGAGGAGGAGTCGCTGGGAGCGGGGCCGCGACCGCGACAGCAGCACGACGACGACCAGCGAGAGGACCAGCCACGCGACGAGCAGTCCGGGCGCGGCCGTGAGCCGTCCGGTCTGGATGATCTCCGCCGGCGTGAGCCGCGCGAGGCCGACGTTGTAGGCCGCGAAGTACGCCCAGAACCCGACCGCGAGCGCGAGGGCGACGCCCGCCGGGGCCCGACCCCGGGTCCGCGGGGACGCCGCGAGCCCGGCGAGGAGCAGCAGCGACAGGCCGAGGACGAACCCTTCGAGGTTGTGCAGCGGCGGGAGGACGAGCGCGGCGGGGAGCGCGACGAGGAACCAGCGCCGGTCGGTCGACCACAGCGCGAGGGCGCTGGCGAGGACGGCGACCGCGAGCAGCGACAGGCCGGGCGTCTGCTCGTCAACGGGCATCGACCGGTAGAGGTAGATCCCCTCGACGGCGAGCAACAGCGCCGCGAGGACGCCCGCGAACCGGGCGCGGGCGGGCGCCAGGCCGAGCCGCCGGCCCGTCCGCGCAGCGAGCGCGCCGGCGACCAGCGCGGGGACGGTCCCGACGGCGGCGATCAGCGGCTGGCCGAGCGCGACGCTGCGGACGCCGGTGACCGACTGGGCGACCGCGAGGAGGGCGCCGAACCCCAGGTCGTCGGTGGCCATGACCGCCAGTGGGAAGCGGCCCGTCCGGACGGCCCGCTGGGCGTTGCGCGCGTGGACGAGCCCGTCGGGGTTGAACGGGAGCGGCGACTGCCACAGCGGGAGCGCGCGGAGCGCGACCCCGACCGCGAAGACGGCCGCCAGCGCCGCGGCCGCCCGACGGGGCGTCCAGCGCTCGCTCACGGCTCGCTCCCCTCCGAACTGCCGCGGTCGTCGCCGGACACGACCGCAGCGTCGTCACCGGGTCCGACCACGGCGTCGTCGCCCGGGAGTGCGATACCGGCGCCGGAGTCGGCGGGGGCGCCGGTGTCGCCGCCGAACAGCGACGCGGGCGGGCGGCGGACGAGAGCGAGCGCCGGGACGACGACGCCGACGGCGACCAGCACGAGCGCCCCGCCGGCGACGAGGGCGAGCCGCGCCGGGGTGAGCGAGGGGGTGACGCTGATCCCGAAGAAGACGAGCATCCCCCGGGCCGACAGCGCGAGCAGCGCCCCCGCGCCCGCGGCGACGCCCGCGGCGACGCCGGCGACGCCCACGAGCAGGCCGTCCCGACAGAGGAGGCCGACCACCTGGCGCGGCGAGGCGCCGGTCGCGCGGTGGATCCCCAGCGTCCGCTCGCGGGCGTGGATCGTCCGGGCGAAGGCGGCGACCAGCGTCCCGCTGACCATCAGCCCCGCCAGCGCGACCAGCGCGGCGACGATCACCTGCAGGTTGCCGAACACCGTCGCGATCGCGACGCCGAGCCCGCCGCCCTCGGCGACGTCGGCGTTGCGCAGCGCGACCGTCGAGACGCCGTCGCCGCCGACGACCCGGTAGGTCGTCCCGTCGACGCGGCTACCGTTGAGCGCCAGCGTGACGGCGTACTCCCCGCGCGGGCGCCGCGGGAGCGCGACCGACCACGCGGTCGACTCGCCGGGCCCGACCGCGACGGCCCGCTCGGCAGTGTCGCCGGGGCCGCGGACGGCGGCCGTCCGGCGGGCGGTCCGGTTCCACGGGTTCGAGAGCCGAACCGTCGCCGTCGGCGCCGTGAGTTCGCTCACGTTGCGCGGGCGGACCCGGAGGGCCGTCCCGAGCCGCCGCGTCGCGTTCGGGTCGACGGCGACCGTCCGCTCGACCGCCCGGTCACCCGCCGTCGCGCGGACGGTGACGGTGCCCGCCGTCGGGAAGGTGACGCGGACTCGTCCATCGGGACCGACCGGCTCGGACCGACCGCCCACCTCGACCGTCGCGTTCGCGGCCGGGCCGCCAGCGACCGTCCGGACCCGGAACTGCGGCGAACTCCCGGGTGGGACTCTTTCGGGGAGTCCCCCGACGGCGAGCGCGCCGGGCGACTGGACCGTCACGGTCCGGCTGCGGTTCCCGACCGAGAGCCGGTAGGTGCCCTGCGACGGGACGGGGACCTCGAACCGGGCCTCCCGTCGCTCGCGCGGGCCGACGGTGACCGACCGCGTCCGCTGGCGCTCGCCGAGCGCGACGGTGAGGGACCGCTCGGCCGTCGTGTCGGCCACGTTGACGAGCGAGACGTTGACGCCGACGGTCGGCGTCGTCGCCGGCCGGTCGACGCTGACATCGAGCACCTGCACGCCGTCGGCCAGCGCGTCGCCGTCGGGGGCGCGTTCGAGGCGGACGAAGTTGACCGACCCGTCGTCCCTGGTCGAGAGGTGGCGCGCGGCCGCCAGCGACACCAGGAGCTGGTCGTCGTAGGCGCCGGGGGCGTCGTACCGGCCGACGACCGTCACGCGGTCGAGGGTCGGCTGCAGCCCGCTCCCGACGACGACGGTGTCGCCGACCGCGAGGTCGTGGGTGCGGGCCAGGTCGCTCCCGACCATCGCCTCGTCGGGGGCCGCTGCGGGGCGCCCGCGGCGCAGTTCGGCGTCCGTGACCGCCGCGAAGTCGTCGTAGCGGGCGCCCCTGACGATCGTCGGCCGGTCGCCGACGACGCTGAACATGAGGATCTCGGGGCTCGCAGCGATGCCCACGTCACGGAACGCCGCGGCGTGGGACTGGGGGACGCTGCTGGCGATCGGGTGGATCGCGCCCGACTCCAGGACGGTCGCGCTCGACTCGCCGGCGAGCGGGCCGGCCACGGCGCCGCCCGAGAGGACCAGCAACACGAGCGTCGCGAAGACGGCGATGGTCGCCGCGGTCGGGACGACGGCCCGCCAGTCGAGCACGCGCGGCCGGAGCGCGGCGGGCAGGCCGACGGCGAGCCGCCCGAGCGCGGCCAGGGCGCCGCTCGACGGGTCGGTGAGCGCCGCGGGCGACCGGCGTGCGGCCGGCAGCGCCGCCACGCCCCCGGCCAGGAAGCCGACGGCGAGCAGGGGGAGGTACGTGACCGCGAGCAGTGCGGCCGCCTCGGCCGACACCCGGGGCGTCAGCGTCGTCGAGAGCCCGACGGAGACGGCGACGGACGTGACGAGCGAGCTGACGACCGTCCCGACCGCGTAGCCCGCGGCGACGGCCGCCAGCGTCAGCAACAGGCCCCGGGTCGCGAACAGGGCCAGCACCCGGGCCGGCGTCCCGCCGGTCGCGCGGACGACCTGGATCGTCTCGACGCGGTCGGCGACGGTCATCCGGACGACGCTGGTGACCGTGACCGCCGCGAGGACGCCCGCGGCCGCCACCAGCAGCCCGAACCCGCGGAGGACCTGCTCGGTCCCGCGCTCGAAGAACAGGAGCGTCCCGCGGAGGACCGTCGTCGCCCCGGCGCGCGTCGCGGTCCGGTCGCCCCCAGCGCGTGTCGCGGCCCCACCCTCCCCGGTCGCGGTCCGGGCCTCGCCGGTCGCGTCGGAGGGCGGCTCGACCAGGAGGGCGCCCGAGGGGCCGAGCGTCTCGACGACGCCCGGGCGGGCGACGTACCACCGGTCGGGGACGAGCCCGCCGTCGCCGACCCGCGAGACGGTGAACGTGGTCTGTCCCCCATCCCCGTCGACGGTCACGGACGAGGGGGCGCCCGGTGCGGGGCTGCCGAGGCCCTCGTCGGGGGGTGTCGGGACGACGAGGTCGAGCCGCTGGGCTCGTTGTCGGTCCGCGGAGTCGAGGCCGACGACGAGCCGGCCGGCGTCGAGCGTCGCGAACGGGAGCACGAGGGCGTCGTCGCCGGCCGCGCGGCGGGCGCGGTCGACCGAGGCGAACTCCCGGACCTCGCCGGCCGGCCGGTACTCGCTGGCGAGGTCGGTCGGGCGGTCGGCCGCGGCGACGTAGAACAGCCCGGCGCCGGTGAGGAAGGCGACGACCGCCGCGAGCGCGGCGACCGCGAGCACGTCGCGCCGCGACCAGCGGACGAGCAACACCCGGGCGTAGCTCATTCGGGAAGTCTGTCGAGTCCATTCCGCGGGGGCTCAGGTGAGTGTTTCGGTGGGACGACCCGGAGACGGCGCGTCGTCGCCGCTCGGCCGGAGGAGCAGACTTATTGTGACCAGCGAGCCTACCACGGGGCGTGGACGACAGACCGGCCGCCGCGGACGGGAGCCACAACCCGATCACGCGGACAGTCCTCCGACTCGGCCGCGGGGTGCGACAGCTGCCGGCGGACCTGGCCGCGGCCCTCGCCGTCGTCGGCCTGACGGACGTGGCCGCGCTCGCACCGGTGGTTCGGGAGACGCCGCTGCGGGTCGTCTTCGGCCTGGCGTTCGTCCTCTTCGTCCCCGGCTACGCCTTCGTCGCGGCGCTGTTCCCCGAGCGCGGCGACGCGCCGCTCGCGTTCGACGACGACGGGTCCGGGGCGGCTACCGACGCGGACATCGAGATGCCCGGCGACACCGACGCGGACGCCGATGCCGACCCCGGCGTGGAAGGGGCGGGCGACCGCGGGATCGACGGCCTCGAACGCGTCGCGCTGTCGTTCGGGCTGAGCATCGCCATCGTCCCCCTGATCGGGCTCGTGCTCAACTTCACGCCGTGGGGCATCCGGCTGGTGCCGATCCTCGTCAGCCTGAGCGGGTTCACGGTGGTCGCCGTCGCCGTCGCGGCCTACCGCCGGTGGGAGCTGCCCGCCGCCGAACGGTTCCGCGTCCCGTATCGCGAGTGGGGCGCCGCCGCGCGGGCGGAGCTGTTCGCACCAGCGACGCGGACCGACGCGGTGCTGAACGTCGCGCTCGTCGCGAGCGTCCTCCTGGCCACGTCGAGCGTCGGCTACGCCGTGCTCGTCCCCCAGCAGGGCGAGCAGTTCTCCGAGTTCTACCTGCTGACCGAGGGCGACGACGGCGAGCTGGTCGCCGACAACTACCCCACGGAGTTCACCGTCGACGAGGGTCGGCCCCTGGTGGTCGGCATCGGCAACCAGGAACACGACCGGACCGAGTACACCGTCGTCTCGCAGCTCCAGCGTGTGCGGGTGGCTAACAACGAATCGACGGTGCAGCGGTCGGAACGGCTCTCGACGTTCGGGACGACGCTCGCGCACAACGAGACTTACCACACCCAGCGCACCGTCACCCCGACATTCGAGGGGACGAACCTGCGGCTGCTGTTCCTGCTGTACCGCGGCTCGCCGCCAGAGGACCCGACCATCGACAACGCCTACCGCGAGACGCACCTCTGGGTCAACGTCACCGCCTGAGGGGCCGTACCGGGCGGTATCGTTCGTGGGATGTCCGACTGACGCACGTTTCGGCGAGCGTCACGACCGGCGTTACGTTTCGACGAGTGTTACGTCGCGATGAGTGTTACGTTCGGCTGGCGTAACGTTTCGGCCAGCATTACGTTCCGACCAGCAGTACGTTTCGCCGATCGTTACGTTTCGTGCACCGCAACGTTTCGGCTGCAACACCGTCAGTCGAGCGGGGGAGAGAGCGGTCACGCCGACTGCGTGGGCCACTCGTCGGTGACAGCCGCCAGCAGCGCCTCGGCGTCGGGGTCGGCCGCCCCGGGGCGGAACTCGACGGCCTCGTAGGCCTCGACGAGGTCGCGGACGGCGTCGAGGCGGGCATCGCTCATCCCGTCGGCCCGGCAGCGTTCGACGAACTCCCAGTGGGTGTCCGACTCGGCGGCGCCGACTTCCGGGGCGACGTGACTCCGGAGGTGCTGGTAGGTGTACCGGACCGCCGCGGCCCGGTCCCCCCGGCCGAGGAACGACTCCGCGGGGCCGAAGTCGAGGCCGGTCGCCGCCCCAGCCGCGGCGCCTGCCTCCGCTCCGCCGTTCGCGGCCTCGGTCGGGCCGTCGTCTGCAGGGGTCGGCGTCGGCCCGTCCGGCGACCCGTCGCCGTCGCCCGCGTACCGCCGGCGGAGCGCGAGAAGGACCGCGAACAGGACCGCGAGCGCGGCGAGACCGCCGAGCGCGAGGGGTGACACCGGGGCGTCGCGGGGGTCCAGGTCGCCCGGTAAGGGACCGTTACCGCCGTTCGCGCCGCCGGCCGCGCTCGCGTTCCGGTAGGTGAGCCGCGTCGTCGCCGCGGCGCCGCCGAGGTTGGTGCCCTCGCCGTCGAACTGGGCCCGGACGGTGACGGTCTCGTTGTCGGCGAGCCCGAGCGCGCCGGCGTCGACCGCGACGGTGTAGGCTCCCTCCGGGCCCGTCCGGACCGTCTCCGTGACGGCGTCGGCGACCGCGACCTCGACCGCGCGACCGCTCGCCGGTCGGCCCCCGACCGTGGCGAGCCGGCCCGAAACCGCGATCTGGGCGGTGGGCTGGTCGGCGGTGACGGTGAGGTTCGTCGCGGTCGACTGGACCCGGACCGTCCGCGTGGCCGGGTCGGCCGTGACCGCCGACCGGTTCGTCCCGGCAGTCAGCGACAGCGACCGGTCCCCGGCCGGGACCGTCGCGGGGAGCGACCCGTTCACCGACGCCAGGCCGTCCTCGCCCGAGGGGGTTTGGCCGAGTGCAGTGTCCCCGATCGCCGCCCGGACGGGGATGCCCTGGACGGGCCGGTCGTCGACCGCGAGACGCGCGGTGGCCCCGACGCGGTCGCCGAAGGCGGCCGTCCCAGTCGCCTCTTCGACAGTCAGGTCCGCCGTGACCTGTTCGATGTCGACGGCGACGCTGTCGTTTGCGGCGAGGTACGGCGCGGTGTCGGCCGGGACGTAGCTGACGGCGAGCGACGACCGGTCGACCCGGACCGTCCGGGGCCGGTACACCAGCTGGAAGGCCCCGCTGTCGTCCGTCTGGACGGTGTGGGTCCGACCGGCGACCCGGATGCGCACCGCACGGTCCGCGACGGGCTCGCCCGCGGCCGTGGTCAGCCGCCCGCTGGCGCGCAGGGGGTCGGTGTAGGCGATCGACGCCGACGCCGGCGACACCGCGAGCTCGGTCTCGGTGAACAGCGCCATGTCGACGTCCTGCTGGCGCTCGGTGACGTTCTCGGCGACCGTCTCGATGCTCGTGGTCGCCCGGTCCAGGTCCGTTCCCGTCTGGTTCTCTAGACGCTGGTACCCCCCGATGGCCGTCCGGTTGAGCCGGCGCACGTCCGAGGCGAGCCGCTGGAGGCGACGGGCGTGTTCGCGCGCCGCGGTCTCGTTGTCGGCCTCAACCGCCTCTTCGTAGTCCTCGAAGGTCTCGTCGTAGGCGCGGACCGTCTCGGTGAGGTTGCGCTGTGCGCGCCGCGTCGTCCGGTAGGGGTCGTCGCTGTCGTCGTCGCTCTCGGTCTCGGTCTCGCCGACCACGTCGACGTACTGGCCGAGGCGCGACCCGAACTCGTCGCCGACCAGCGAGCGGGCCCGCTCGTACTGCCCCTGGTCGAGCTGGACGGCGCCCGTCGAGAGACGGTCGAGCATCCGGTTCGACAGCCACCCGCGCACGTCGAGGAGGTCGCCCGCTTCGGAGACGTTCGCGGGGTTGTCGTGCTGACGCGTCTCGTTGTCGGCCTGGCGCGGGCCGGCCTGGACCGCGAGGGCGCCGCTGCGGTCGGCCGCCGGCGACGGTCCCGCCCGCTCGTCCGGGGCCGGGCGGCTCGCGAGCGCGTCGCTCGCGAGCGCACCGGGGAGCGGGAATCCGCTGACGACGAGGAGGAGCGCGAAGCCGACGGCGGCGAACGCTCGCGGTCGGCCGACCATCTGTCCTGATCCGATCGGTACGCCGATGCGCGTAAAGCAGTTCCGTTTACAATGCAAGCAGGGGCGGCCAGTGGGGGCGAGGGGGCGACAGGAGTCGCGAGACCAGTAGCCTCAACTACGGAGGCTCCGAGTACGTATCCAATGCGGCCGACGAGTCGGTTCTGGGCGCTCGCGGCGCTGGCAGCCGCGGCTGGCGGGTGGGCCGTCGTGGTCGGCCGGCCGGTCCTGCTCGCGGGCGTCTGCGGCGTCTGTGCGTGGCTGCTCGCCCAGCAGTACCGCTTCGTCGCGGCGCTGCGAACGGTCTCGGGGGCGCTCGAACTCACGCAGTCGAGTTCCGCGTCACGGACGGTGACCGGCGCCTCGACCTTCCTGACCGTCACCGCCCGGGTCGACCCCGCCCACTCGCTGACGCTGCGGGTCGACCCGGAGGCGCCCGTGGGCGCCGACGGCGCCGTCGAACCCCTGTGGCTGGACGGGCGGGCGACGGAGACGACGGGCACCTACGAGTTCGAGTGGCCCGTCGCGGGCACCTTCCGGGTCGGGGCGCCGACGGTGACGGCCCGCGACCGGCTCGGGCTGTTCGAGCAGCGCGTCGTGCCCGACGCCCCGACGCCGACGGTCGCGGTCGAGCCGCGGCGACCGCGGACCGTCCACGTCGGCGAGGGCGGCGACCCGATCGCCGCGGGCTTCGGCGACCACGACGCGGGGCGGTCCGGGCGCGGGCTGGAGCCCGCGGAAGTGCGCCGCTACGTCGCGGGCGACGCCTTCCGCCGGATCGACTGGAAGGCGACCGCGCGGCTGAACGAGACGCACGTCCGGGAGTTCACCGCCCGGACCGAGCGGGAGACGCAGCTGTTCGTCGACCACCGGGCGACGATGGCGACCGGCGCGCCCGGCCAGACGAAGCTCGACTACGCCCGCCACGTCGCGCTGGCGTTCGTCGACCAGGCCGGGGAGTCGGCCGACCGGGTGGGCTGCGAGACGGTCGGCGACGAGGGGGTGACCGGCGTGTTCGAACCCCGGGCGGACCTGGACCACCTCCGGGCGATCCGGCGCCACCTCGACGCCCTCGACCCCGGAGACGACGCCGACCAGCGACCGGAGCCGACGAGTACGACCGGGGAAGCGTCGTCGCCCACGCCGACCGCGCCGGACCGCGTGCGGGCGACGCGCCAGCGGCTGGACGGCGACGAGTCGGCGTTCGCGGCGCGGCTGCGGCCCTTCTTCGACCGGCCGGACGCGTACGTCCGGGCCATCAGCGACCGCCCGCTCTACCGGGCCGTCGAGGCGGCCGCGACGGGGGCCGGCGCCCTGTGGACGGTCGTCGTGACCGACGACGCCAACCGGACGGAGCTGCGCGAGGCCGTCAAGGTGGCCCGGGGGCGCGGCCCCGTGCTCGTCTTCCTGACGCCGACGCCGCTGTTCGAGCCGGGCGGGCTCGACGACCTCGACGCGGCCTACGACGCCTACGTCGACTTCGAGGAGTTCCGCCGCGAACTGGCCGCGCTTCCCGAGGTGTCCGCCTTCGAGGTGGGGCCCGCCGACAGGCTGTCGACCGTGCTCGCGGAGGCACCCGGCGAGGACCGGGCGCGACAGCGGAGGGGACGATGAGCACGACGCCGTCCGGGTCGGCGAGCGGCCGCTCGTCCGCGGCGACGGACGACGAGGGACGGCCGGCGACCGACGGTGGGGAACGGCCGGCGACCGATGGCCGGGGGCCGGACGAGCGGGACGGACAGAGTTCGGGGTGGGCCGACGACCGCTGGCGCTCGGGGATCGACCTACTCGTCTTCGCGGTCGTGGGCGGGTGGCTCTGGCTGGTCGCGGGCGTCCCCGGCGTGGCCGCGACGGTCCTGCTCGCGCTCGCCTGGGTCGTGCTGCCCAACGTCGCCGTGTTCGCGGCCGGACAGATAGCCGTGGTGGCGCTCGTCCCCGCGGAGACGCCGCTGACGACGACGGCCGTCCCGGTGGTCGCGCTGGCCGGCCTGCTGGTGACGACGACCGTCACCGCGCATCGGGTGCGCGACGCCTTCGCGGTAGTCGTCGCGCTGGCGCTGGTCGGGGCGCTCGCGGCCGGGACCTACGCGCTCGCCGGCAGCCTGTGGGTGGCCGTCCTCGCCGTCCTGCTGGCGAGCGCCGCCGGGTTCGTATCCCTGGATTTAATCGCCCTCTCCGAGTTCGGTGATCCAGATGAGTCGTGACGACGCCGTCGGCGACGGGAGCGAGGCGCCGGCGAGCGACGCGGCCGCACCCGGATCTGAGGAGGCCGCGATCGGGGTCGAGACGAACACGGCCGGCGCCGACGGGTCTCCCGACGCGGACGAGCGGTCGCGCGACGACCTCGTCGTCGAGCTCGAACGGCTCCGGGAGCGCAACCAGCGGCTGCGGGCGACCTACGAGCGGGCGCGGACGGCCCAGTACCGCCGGACGGCACTCGGGCTTGCCGCGCTCGGACTCGTGGGCGTCGCCGGCGCCGGCCTCCTCCCGAGTCTGCGGGACGTGTTGCTGGTGCTGGGCGCGATCGGGCTGTTCGGCGGCCTGCTTACGTACTACCTGACGCCCGAGCGGTTCGTCGCCGCAGACGTGACCCGGAGCGTCTACGAGACGCTGGCCGGCGACCGGGTCGAACTGGTCGCCGAACTCGGGCTGGCCGACGAGCGGGTCTACGTCCCCGTCGGCGAGAGCGAGAGCCGGGTGCGGCTGTTCGTCCCGCAGTACGAGGACTACGCCGTGCCCGGCGACGACGCGCTCGCCGACTCGCTGGTCGTCCCCGACGCGGAGGGCGGCCGCGGCGCGGCGTTCACGCCGACGGGGGCGCCGCTCTACGAGTCGTTCCGGGAGTCGCTGCCCGGCGAGCCCGCCGACCGCCCCGCCGCGCTGGTCGAACAGGTCGGCGACGCGCTCGTCGAGCAGTTCGAACTCGTCGACCACGCGCGGGCCGACGCGGGCGAGCGCGGCCGCCTGACCGTCGGCGTCGGCGAGACGGTCTACGGTCCGGCCGACGGGTTCGACGCGCCCGTCGCCTCGCTGTACGCCGTCGCGCTGGCCCGCCGCCTCGAACGGCCGGTCCGGCTCGACGCCGACCCCACCGAGGGCCGGGACAGCTACCTGCTGACCTACCGGTGGGACGCAGACGAGTCAAGCGAGTAGGTACTGTCGGCGCCCGGGACGCGGGAAGCAGACCCTGTTTCGTTCTCCCGTTCAGTCCTGTTCTGCGCTCTCCGCGTCGGGTGTCTCCGCTCCCGGCACCTGTGCGTCTTCGCCGCCGCCGGGCGGGACCACGGAGTCGAGCACGTCGGTGACGACCGCCGCGCGGTCGGCGTCGCCGAGTTCCGCCTCGGTGCTCAGGATGAGCCGGTGGACGAGCACCGGCTCGGCCATGGCCTTCACGTCGTCGGGGATGACGTAGTCGCGGCCGAAGATGGCCGCGCGGGCCTTCGCGGTGTTGAGGAAGGCCAGCGTCGCCCGCGGCGAGGCGCCGTGTTCCACGTCGCGGTGGTCGCGGGTCCGCTCGACGACATCGACGATGTACTCCTCGATGCTGTCGTCGATGTGGACGTTCGCGACGGCCTCGCGGGCTGCGCGGAACTGGTCGCGGGTGACGACCTGCTCGACGTCCTCGGGGGCCAGCGTCGGGTCGTCGTGGAACCGCTCGATGAGCGCGAGCTCGTCGTCCTTCGAGGGGAGGTCGACGGACACCTTCAGCTGGAAGCGGTCGCGCTGGGCCTCCGGGAGCTCGAAGATGCCCTCCATCTCGATGGGGTTCTGCGTCGCGATGACCATGAACGGGTCCGGCAGGTCGTGGGTGTCGCCCTCGATGGTGACGCGGTTCTCCTCCATCGCTTCGAGGAGGGCGGACTGGGTCTTCGGCGTCGCGCGGTTGATCTCGTCGGCGACGACGACGTTCGAGAAGACGGGGCCGCGCTGGACCTCGAAGCGGCCGGTCTCCTCGCGGTAGACCTTCGTGCCCGTGATGTCCGCGGGGAGGATGTCCGGCGTCATCTGGACGCGGTTGTACTCAAGGCCCGTCGCCTGCGCGAAGACGTTGGCGAGCGAGGTCTTCGCGACGCCCGGCACCCCTTCGAGGAGGACGTGCCCGCGGGTCAGCGCCGCGATGGTCAGCAGGCCGACCTGGTCTTCGAGGCCGATCAGGACGGTCCCGATCTCCTCCTCCAGGGCGGCGTACAGCTCCGAGGGGTCAGTCATCGTCTTGCCCTTTCGACGAGCGGGCCATAACCCTGTCCGTTACCCGCCGGACGCGCTCGGCGTCCCAGTCGGGGTGGCGCTCCCGGACCCACGCCGCGGCCGCCTCGCGGTCCGCCCCGGGGCCGACCGGCGCGTCGAGTGCCGGGTCGGGCTCACCCGGGGCGAATCGGTGTCGGGCCCTCGCGGCGAGCGCCCCGGCTTCGCTCAGGTACGTGACGACGAGCACGAGCGCGAGGCCGACCGTGATCTGGAGCAGCGGCGCGCCCCTGAGCGCGAACTGCGCGCGGACGAGCGGGGGGAGCGCATCGAGGTGGGACACGTCGACCAGCGCGGTATCATGGGAACCGAGGAGCGTCCGCGCGAACGCCCGGTTGCCCTGCCGGTCGAGCATCGCGTTGATGAAGATGCTCGGGTCGCCGACGGCGACTACGTCGCCCGCGCCGACCGACTCGACGGCGGCGACCGGATACCGCTGCATGGTCTCCGTGTCGTCCAGGTCGCCGTCGAGGTTCGTGTCCAGATAGCTGTAGTTACTGGTGGTCGCGAGGACGGTCGCGTTGCCGGGTTCGACCGGGGTCCCGCGATTGAGGGTGAGTCGATCGACGCCCGCGGTGTAGGGGTGGTCGGTGCGGGCGTCGGCGACGGGGAACGTCGGCGCGGTGTCGTGGTTGCGTTCGTCCCGGAGGAGACTGCCGTTGAACCGCACCTCGGCGCCGATGGCCTCCAGGAGCGCGTCCGGCTCCGGATCGAAGTCCTCTGCGACGATCAGTGTCCCGCCCTCGCGGACGAACGCCTCGACGCGGTCCGCTTCTCTGGGGGTGTACTCGGCGTCAGGCGAGAGGACGATCGCGATGGACTGGTTGGGTGGGTGGTCGGCGTAGGTCGTAGTGTTCTGCAGGAGGACGGTCTCACTGTCCTGTCGGTCGGCGAGGTCCCGGAGTTCGCTCGCGCCGTCCCACGCCGAGTTGTACGCGCCGAAGGCCGCAGTCGACGTGAGCCCGCCGTAGAGGAGCGTGATAGCGAGCACTGTCGCGAGGGCGACGACGAGCGCCCGCGGGTACGAGACCTCGCGCCACGGCGGCGTCATGGGAGGACACCCGCCGGCAGGATGGCAAGGATGCGTCTGACGACGATGTACCCGAAGACGATCAGGCCGACGGCGACGATCCAGCGGAGTCGCCGGCGCCACTGCGGCGTGACCGTGGCGGGTGTGGCGAGTTCGAGCGTGATGAAAAAGCCGATCAGCGCGACGACGAAGAACAGTTCGAGAGTGAGCGCGTCGAGGAGCACGAGCACCAGGGCTGTGGCGAGCAGCCAGACGAGATTGCCCTGCACGAAGCGTCGGCGACCGGTAAGGCTCATGCGATATCGACCTTCTGCGTGTGTTTCACGGGACGGGAGGAGTTCCTAAATAAGAACCGAAGACCACCCCCGGCGAGATAGCTGGGACGGTCAGGGGTTGACGATCCGGGAATAGCAGGACTCCGTCCGGTCGGCGACGTTCTCCCAGTCGTACGCTCGCGCCGCTTCGACCGGGTCCCGGGGCGGGCGCTCACCGTCGAGCGCACGGTCGAGCGCATCGACGATCCCCTCGACGGTCGGGTCGGTGACGAAGCCCGCATCGCCGACGACCTCGCTCGCCGCGCTGAAGTGGTGGTCCACCGTGATAACCGTGCAGTCGGCCGCCATCGCTTCGAGCAGGGTGATCCCGAACCCTTCCCTGAACGACGGCGAGACGAACAGCGGCGCGGCCCGCATGTGGGCGAGTACGTCTTCGTATTCGTCGAGGAATCCGAGAAACGTGACGCGGTCGGCACAGTCGAGTCCGGCCACGTGTGCCTCCAGCGATTCGCGCATCGGGCCGTCGCCGATAATCCCCAGCGTCGCGTCGGGGTCCGCCCGGCCGAACGCGTCGAGGAGCATGTCGACGTTCTTGTCCTCGATGAGTCGCCCGGCGTAGAGCACGTCGTACCCGTCCGTCGCCGGTGGACCGTCCCGGATCGACGCCGTATCGATCCCGTTCGGGATGACATCGATCTCGTCTCGCGAGGGGCCGATCCGTGTCAGTCGTTCGGCAGTCATCTCTGACGGCGTTACGGGATGGCAAGGGACTTTCGCCGTCACTCGCTCGACGAGGTCACCCACTCGGCCGAGCTGTCCCATGTAATCGAGCCAGTAGTCGCCCCACACCTCGTGCCACGTCACGACCAGCGGCGTCCTCCTGAGGAGCGTCCCAAGCCACAATGTCGAGACGTGGAAGTACGGTGCGACCGGCGTCACGAGGAGGTCGTGGTCGTTGCGGAGCACGGCGGGTAGCGAACGGGCAGCGAGTCCGAGCGCGCTCGGGATCGACCGGCGGTCGCCGTCGGCGTAAATCTCACCAGCGGGGCCGATCGCCCGGAGCGTCATCCCCTCGTGGGTCATCGTCTCCGGACCGTCCCACCAGTGTCGCGAGTAGACGGTGATATCGTGGCCGCGGTCAGCGAGCCGCGTCCCCACCTCGTGGATCCGCTTTTCCACACCGCCCTTCACGAACGGGTAGACGACGGGCGTGAGATAGGCGACGTTCACACGCGATGATCTGTCCGCCTTCGTATGAGGATTAGCATTTGCGGAAGAAGTGTGGAAGAAGGAGTCTTTATACAGTCTCGTGTGGAACGGTAACCCAAGCAGAATGTCTGACAGGCCAGATATATTCCTGTTCACGATCGACGCGTTACGGGCCGACCATCTCTCGTGTTACGGCCACCACCGAGAGACGCCGTTCTTCGACTCGCTCGTCGACCGGACCGTCTCGTTCTCGAACGCCTTCTCCGTGAGCTCTCACACTCGGGAGGCGATGCCGCCGCTGCTGTCCGGGGAGCGACCGTCCGAGTTCGCGGCGAACGGGTTCGTACAGGTACCCGAAGAGGAGACGCTGGCAGGTCGCCTCCGGGCGGAGGGGTACACCACGGGTGGGTTCCACTCCAATCCGTATCTCTCGCGGGCCTACGGGTTCGACGCCGGGTTCGACGAGTTCTACGACGACCTCGTGTTCGGCCAGAACAAGCTCATCGCGCTCGCACAGCAGGCGCTCGACCGGTTCGTGTTGAACCGCGGCGGCCAATACTACGCTCGGGCCCCCGAGATCAACGAGCGGTCGCTCGACTGGCTGGACGATACGGACGGGCCCGTCTTCCTCTGGAACCACTACATGGACCCCCACGGCCCGTATCACGCGCCCGATCGCCACTACGCCGAGCGGGAACTGACGGCGAGCGAGGCCGAGTCGCTGTATCGACGGTCCTGGAAGAAGCCCGAGTCGATCACCGACGAGGAGCAGCGACTGTTGCGCGACAGCTACGACGACGAGATCCGGTATCTGGACGGGAAGCTCGAATCGTTCTTCGACGAACTCGAGCGACGCGGCCGGCTGGAGGACGCGCTGGTCATCGTCACGGCGGACCACGGCGACGCGTTCGGCGAGCACGGCTATTACACACATCCGCGCTACCTTCACGACACGCTACTGCATGTTCCGCTGTTCGTGAGTCCGCCCGGCAACTCCGCAATGGAGGTGGATACCCCAGTAAGCACACTGGATGCTGTACCGACGATCCTCGAACAAGTAGGCGGTGACCTCGATGGTGTTGCCGGGACGCCGCTGGTAACCGCCCGAGAGAAAGGGTACGAGATCCCGGACCGGGAGGACCACGTCTTCGCGAGTGCAACCGGAGAAGATGAGGACGAAGGCGTTCGACGGTTTGCTGTTCACGGAAAAAGATGGAAAGTATTTATTGAGATGAAAGAAGACGGTAAGATACTCAATACTGCTGTCTACGACTTAGAAACAGATCCAAGGGAGGTAACGCCACTTAGTCCCGAAGAGTCAGAGCGTTCCAGAGAACTCTTGAAATATCTTAAGTCCTTCAGTAGTAGACATCCAGAAAGCTCGGAAGGCACAGGCCCCAATGTGGAAACGTCAGGTGAGATCGAAGACAGATTAGAAGCGCTTGGCTATAAATGACAACCCTGATGGGCCCGAATGTAAATTCATTGCACGTAATTAGAAGGGATCGCCCTAATTTAGCAGTACTCCCTCAGTTCGGAATACATGAATTGTAATTGTATTATTAATTGGGGGAGAAAACACACCTGACATGAGTCTTCAAGATAAAAATATTGCGATGCTATATTATGGTGAGCAACCACATCCAGCGCACACTGGATTTGCTGACGCCATAGGAGCTGATTTTATTTGCTGCAATCCACGATCAGATGGGTCCAAAATAGATTCACCACTTAATGAGTTTTTCAACGGATTCTCTTTGCCAGATTACGACATATATATTACAGAAGGGTCACGTCCATTGTACTCAGGTATTGCAGCAACTATCTTTTCTGATTCGAATTTAATATATTTGGGAGGAGATCATCGTCTCCGTGAACTTTCTTTGGGGGGGTTCCCAAACCAAGCGCAAACGGATACTAGGTACTTACGGACCAGGTCCAAAATATTACAATTCCTTTGCCAACACTTTATTGATGGCGCAATAGCTGTTTCAGCGGATTCAGCAACATTCCTGCAGCAACTATTTGGATCACCATCTACCGTGAGAACAGCCAAACCCTATGTTCAAAGGGATGTTTTCAAATCTTTGTCCACATTGTCGACAGATCTAGAGTCAAAAAAAGTGGCAGTGATCGCAAGTGCAAATAGGGGAAACGTAGGGGATTACAAAGGCATCGACATGCTCGTCGATTCTTGGCCAGATGTACGTAATCATTTTCCAGACTTAAAACTGGAAATAGTAGGGAAAGGCCATCAAGCCAAGCACGAGAATACGGAGGGGGTCAGAGTTAAAGGATACGTTGAAGACTTAGATACGGTGTTTGAATCAATCGGTCTGTACGTACAGCCTTCGCGATTAGAGGTCTTTGGTGTCTCTGTTATTGAATCCATGGTGGCAGGTGTACCTCCATTAGTAACAGAGACAACGGGCGCTAGCTCAGAGCTCAAAGGAATTGAACCAGCCCTCGTAGTAGATCCAAACCCAGAATCAATTGCCAGTGGTATTGTTCAATATTTTGATCGAACAGTGGCTGAGAGAGAAAATATTGCGAAGGAATGTCGTGAGTATGCAATGTCATTTTCCCCGGATGTTCGGACAAAGATCTTTCACGAGGAGTTTAAATCATTAATTGATGAGATCCAATGATTTGGTTCCATGTTTGATTGGGTCCGACATAACTATTGACAAGAGCCTATCGAACTGTATATGAATGTCTCATAATTTGAATATATAATGCTATGTCTACAGTTACTCGGTGCTATTGTAAGAAAAACGTATCTCCGGCCACCTAAGCCCGCAGAACCGCTTTCTAGAATCACCCCATTTTCTGTCGCTAAATCCGTGAAAATATAGACTTGGCCTCTCTGAATTCGTGACTGATCTATCGTTGCCGAGGTTGCTGAGAGTTCCCTCAAAGGAATATCTGTATCGGGATCTTGGGATGTTAAAAAGTCGTCTTGGAGATATTGATTTGACCACTCTTTACTTTCAAGGTTGGGAGATGTTTCATATGTTCGAATATGTGGAACTTCATCACCTATGCTTGACAATGCGATTCCAGCCACTGGAGAGGCTAGAGAAAGTATTGCGAAGACAGCGATGATGATGGCACAAATTGTTGGTCGATATGATTTAGACCAGACTTTGACAAGAATTAGAATCCCGATAACCATGACGATATTTAGACCGAACATACCCAGAAGAGAATATATTCTGGGAGTTGGAATGTCCACAGCGTTTACAAAGACGCTGAATCCAATTATGGACATTCCAGTGGCGATCCACGTGTTGATAGCATCATACGACCACTCTCTGTAATCAAAGGCAGTACTAACCCCGGTGACGCTTAGAGTAAACAGTATCATCTGACCGGCTGTGGAAAACAACAGAAGGGATAATGAAAGCGTAGAGTACCTTCCACCAGAAGTTCCAGTTGACGCGGAACCGGAAAATTGGCCAGTAGCAGCAAGCGTCGAAAGAATAAGACTAGCGAGTCGGTTTATGAGACTCCCTTTATCAACGAGTGAGTACCCTAAAAACACGACAATAGTAAAGAACACAAATGCAGTCGTTGATCGAATTCGGGTTGGGGAAGAATAGTCAAGGTTCTTGCCTAAATGAGAAAACCTGCTAAAGGCCCAGATAACTGTAATTACCATAATAGCTGCTCCTGTACTGTAGGTATGGCCAAATACTAAGCCAATTACGCTTAATATGCCAAGTAGTACGTAACGGCGTGAATCCCGGTTTGAATACGATAAAGCAAAAAAGGAGATGATAACAATAACAATGAGTGGTTTAAAGAAGTTCATTTTATTGGGGTAAAGTCCACGCCGAAGTGTGAATCCCATTATCCCGAAAAATAGGGCCGCAAAGAGTGCAGTCCTTTTATCGATCGACTTGATGACTCGATCAATATAACCAACTAGAGCCACGGAACAGATGAGAGCACATGTAGAGAGAGACAAATATAGATGATCAGTTGAAAGTCCGCTTAGTTCAGAAGTTATAGCGACATATATCATATGTGTAGGAGTGCTCTCATACAGCGAAGGAGTTGGGACGGCATTATTTTCAAGGATAGCTTTTGTCGCCGGAATAAAAGATACAGTATCTGGTGCATATGCACCCGCAGGATATGTGAGCTGCGTACTCCAGTACGTTACTGAAGTTAACACAACAAGTTGAGCTAGGACCTGTCGGCGTGGTTGGCCAATATATATTTGGTACCCAATAAATCCAGACGTTCCACCAAATAGGATATAATGTGAAAGGGGCCGATAGCCGTTTACAGGTTGGTATATTGCTATTGAGAGTGATATGAATATCAAAATAATGATAGTTGGAGCTCGCCAATCAAGTGGCCGTTCTTGATAAGAGGGAGTAGAGTCTGAACCGAATAGCCGGTTTCCCACTCCAAGTATCCCACCCAATAGGGCCCCGAAGACAGGACCAAGAAACGCCCAGAATTCTAACACAAGAACGAGTGCAGTTGCTCCAAAAGCGGCTAAGAGAATAAGATAAGGAGCAGATCTTCGCAAGTAGCGCGCCAAACGGGCCGTTTTCATTCGTCCACACTAAGCATAGCCAAGGTCTTCGAGCCGTTGATGGACTGCTTCATCATCAAGCTCATTCGTCACAAGTTCGTATTCGTCCCGCTCCTGTGGGAGTTCAGTATCAACGTCAAAGTAATCCAAGATAGACGGACCTACATCTATTTGATTGGATAGATCGAAATCAGTAGTTCCCCCCCAAACGCCCTGTCTAGTATCGTGATCCATTTTTAGATCTTTATCAACACGAAGTGGTGAAGTAGGTGCCATTCCGTGGTCTGATAGGATAAGGACATCATCAGGATCTATCGAACTCACCAGATCACTTGAGATTTTATCAATTCGATCATACACATCTTCAATAATCATCTTGTCCTCAGTTGCGTGTAAGACATCGTCAATGCTTCGCAGCATAAGGAACCCGAACGTAGGATTTTCTTCAGATGAGTTATACACATGCTTATAACGCTCCGATAAAGATCCTGATTTTTGCAAATGTGCGTCAGCATATTCTGACTCATCAACAGACGAATCATTAACTGGCGACGGCAGATCGACGTAGTACCCGTTGTGAGACCCATCGTAGATCACGTCC